>JAZBOS010000071.1 GCA_036351255.1 Bacteroides sp. | reverse complement strand
GGATCACTTATCGCTTTCGCTTAGCCACAGACAGTGTATCGCCTACAGCTAGTGATCATCGTTTACGGCGTGGACTACCAGGGTATCTAATCCTGTTTGATCCCCACGCTTTCGTGCCTCAGCGTCAGTGTTAGTTTTGTGAGCTGCCTTCGCTATCGGTGTTCTGTGTCATCTCTATGCATTTCACCGCTACATGACACATTCCGCCCACATCATCTATACTCAAGGTTATCAGTATCAATGGCAGGCCCCCGGTTGAGCCGGAGAATTTCACCACTGACTTAATAACCAGCCTACGCACCCTTTAAACCCAATAAATCCGGATAACGCTCGCATCCTCCGTATTACCGCGGCTGCTGGCACGGAGTTAGCCGATGCTTATTCCTGCGTTACTTGCAACCCAATACTCGTATCGGGGATTAATCTCGCAGAAAAGCAGTTTACAACCCATAGGGCCGTCTTCCTGCACGCGGCATGGCTGGGTCAGGCTCCCGCCCATTGCCCAATATTCCTTACTGCTGCCTCCCGTAGGAGTCTGGTCCGTGTCTCAGTACCAGTGTGGGGGATAACCCTCTCAGGACCCCTACCCATCATCGTCTTGGTATGCCGTTACCACACCAACTAACTAATGGGACGCATGCCCATCCCTAACCAATAAATCTTTAATTATCCGGGGATGCCCCCAGATAATACCATGGGATATTAGCACTAATTTCTCAGTGTTATGTCCCGGTTAAGGGTAGGTTGCATACGTGTTACGCACCCGTGCGCCACTCGTCAGCACCCGTTGCCGGGCCTGTTACCGTTCGACTTGCATGTATTAAGCCTGCCGCTAGCGTTCATCCTGAGCCAGGATCAAACTCTCCATTGTTTCTAAATTTCTCTAGACTTAACGTATAGTTACTGTCCCGACTCTTATTTCCTCTGGTTCGTTAATCAACCCTAAAGCTAATCAACGGGTATTTTTTTGCGCTACTTTTTTGGCTTTCCCAATTTCTCAAAGATCGTTGCCCCTACATTTGGGGAGTGCAAAGGTAACAACTTTTTATTATTTGCAAATAAAAAGCAGAAAAAATTAAAAAGATCGTGTTTCTGGATCACCCTTGCGAAGGGAATGCAAAGTTAATTACTTTTCGTTTTACAGCAAGGGTTTTTTTAAAAAAATATTCAACCCTTTTGTGACAGAGCATCAATTGTTTGCCTAATCAACAAGTTTATCAACAAGGGATTCAACCGATACTCCCTCGGCCTCGGCCTTGTAATTTCTGACAATTCGGTGCCGAAGAATAGAATAGGCGATGGCATTCACATCTTCTATATCCGGAGAGTACTTCCCATGAATGGCAGCATGGGCTTTAGCACCAATAATCAAGTACTGGGAAGCTCTGGGACCTGCCCCCCAACTTACGTATTCGTTCGCCAGTTCATGCGCCTTTGGCGTATTGGGGCGGGTTCGGGATGCAAGATTAACAGCATACTCCATCACATTATCAGAAACTGGTACTTTCCTGATCAAATCCTGAAAATTTATGATCTCCTCAGCACTCAGCACAATATTAAGTTCGACTTGCCGGTCAGAAGTAGTATTCTTGACAACCAGGAGTTCATGTTCAAAACTCGGATAGTCAAGCATTACATTAAACATGAAACGGTCAAGTTGTGCTTCAGGCAAAGGATAAGTCCCCTCCTGCTCAATTGGGTTCTGAGTGGCCAGCACAAAAAAAGGATTATCTAAGCGATATGTCGTTCCTGCTGCTGTTACCGAACGCTCTTGCATTGCTTCAAGCAAAGCAGATTGTGTCTTAGGAGGCGTGCGATTAATTTCATCTGCAAGTATGATATTAGCAAACAAGGGACCTTTGATAAACCTGAAATTCCGCGTTTCATCAAGTATCTCCGTTCCGATAATATCTGAAGGCATAAGATCTGGCGTAAACTGAATCCTGCTGTATTTCAAACCAAGAACCTGGGCAATGGTATTTACCAAAAGCGTCTTGGCCAATCCTGGAACCCCTACCAGCAAGCAATGCCCCCTGCTGAATATACTAATCAAGACGTTTTTAACAACTTCATCCTGACCAACAATAACTTTTGAGATCTCCTTCCTGAGGTCATGGTATTTCAGAGCCAGAGCATCCAGAGCCTCAACGTCATTCGAGAATTTTTGCATAACAACAAAATAATATAAATTATTCGCCTTTCAGCCATTCCAGCTCAAATGGACAATTTCTGAACTTCTCGTGGATAAGCACATAGGTATTAGGCAGTCGCCTGCTAATCCATGCCTCGGTGGCCTTTCGCTTTTTCTCTTCAAGCGCCAGTTGCTGAATATAGTCATAATCCTGCTGAAGGTTGCCACGGTGAGGTTCGGTTCGGCTCTGCAATTGAACAATGCGAAAAGCCTGCTGACCCTCTTCTGTGACCATTCCAATAGGTGAAGAAATATCTCCAACCTGCATTTGATCGATCACAAAGAAAAGATTTGGTTCAATCTCCTCGCTTTTAAAACGTGTAGTTCCAGTATAAGGATTTATCATTAAGCCCTGATTAATCTTTCCAGGATCATCAGAAAACTTAAGAGCAGCCTCGGCAAATGTCATTTCCCCATTGATAATAAGGGTTTTGATGCTGTCTAATTCCTGGCGGGCAGCCATTAAATCGAGGGGAGATACCTTAGGTTGAAGTAAAATGTGCCTGACATTGAATTGCTCTCCTCTTCGTTCAATCATTTGAATGATATGAAAACCGGCCTCCGTTTCCACAATATCTGACAATTCACCCGGGCGCAAGTTAAAAGCAGCAGCTTCAAATTCAGGATAAAGCTCGCCCCGTCCAAAGAACCCTAATTCACCTCCCCTTCGGGCCGAGCCAGGATCTTCTGAATACAACACCGCCAATGTATTGAAACTTTCACCATTGAGGACTCGTTGTTTGAATTCTTCCAGCCTGCTTTTAACATTGGCAATCTCTTCAGGCTGAACTGGGGGCTTTTTTACGACCTGGCCCAAAATGAGTTCACTCTCAACCATAGGGATACTATCTTCCGGAAGACGGTTAAAAAAACTTCTGACTTCAGAAGGGGTTACCTTAACATTGCTGGTAATTTTGGCTTCCATTTGCTGGCCAAGTTCCTGTTCCCGAACGATGTCACGAAATTCTTCCTTCAGTTCCTCTACGCTCTTCCCATAGTAGGCCTCCAACTTCTCACGACTGCCAATCTGGGAAATAAAAAATCGAAGCCTGCGCTCAAGAACCTGTTCAACCTGTTCATCACTTACTTCAAGACTATCAAGAATTGCCTGGTTGTAGAGCAGTTTTTGAAAAAGCATGTCATCCAAAATAGCACAATCCGGATTCGATCCGAGGTCGAACCCCTGACCCTCCAACTGCCTTCTTTGGTTAACAATGTCCGATTCAAGGATAGCACTGTTCCCAACAACAGCAATAACTTGATCAACAACAACCTTGTCTTGCGATGATAACGGAAGATTAATAAAAATATGGAAAAAAAGTAAAAGAAATGGCAACTGGATTTTTTTCATCTAATTTGGAATTGTATTGTAAGTTAATTAATCTATTTTTCGGATCTCAACATGACCCCTGTCAACAGCGTCCTGGTAGAACTGATTTCGCATCTGGTTGATTAGTTCGTGCTTTCGCTGATTAATAATAATACTGCGAATATTTTCACGCTCAAATGCCAAAGGAGAGACGCTTCCCTGTAACTGATAATCCAAAATCTTTACAAAATACCTGAAATTTTCATCGTTGATTTCTATCCATTTATTGGAACGGAGAAAACTTTCAGAATTTGAAACCCGAAGAGGGACTTCACGAATGAGATCACTTAAGAGCAACCACGAATCTGTATCAATAAAATAGCTTGCAGCATTTTGAATACAGTATTCTTCAAGCAAACCAACTTCATCGGGATCGGAAGAACGGAAAAGCCTTCTGAACCGGTTCAACTCGGGAGTTTCAAGTGGAAGTTTAACATAATCGGCTTTCACAATATCCTCACGAAGCCGGAAATCATCTTTATTCTTTTCATAAAAATCAGCCAGTTGATTCTCAGAAACAGTGGTATCAAGTTGCTCCCTGATCAATTCATTCTCATAAGAGAAAATGATGAGTGAATTGCGATATTCCTCAATCTGTCTATCAAAATCAAGCTGTTCTGCCGCAAGCCCTTTTTTCGCTTCTTGCAAAAACACCTGTTTCCTGATCCAGGAATTAACAAAACGATCCACAATTTCCATGCTATCTGCAGAAGACACATTGGCCGGCAGGATTTGCCTGATGTCAGAGGGATAAAGAAAAGCATCATCTACCCTAGCAACAAAAGCCTGACCATCTTCAGAATCGGTCCGATTACATGAAATCATCGAAATACCGGTAAAATATGACGACAATAATAGGGCCAAAAATGATTTAGCCCCCAAAAAAAGGTTATACCGGTTCAAAAATTTCACCACAAAGACATTTATTGTTAAAACTCCAATTCTTCAAGCAATTCCCGGTTCACGACAATGTCGTATTTCCTTCGCAAGGATTCAACCCATTGTTTTTCCAAAAAGTTCTGATAATCGGCAATTAAAATGCCCCGGATTTCTTCAAGCTTTTTGGGCTGAGAAGGGATAACATCGTGGACATGAACAATTACAAATTGACCTTTCCACTCGAAAAGCTTACCAACACCTGGTTCCCAGTGTGTAAGCCCAATCAATTCTTCTTCCTCTTGTAAAAAGATTCCCTTCCGGGCAGTAACATCCAGGGAAGACTCCGGATTAATTTTCTCAAGCACCTGGGTATAATCCAATCCCTTCCGTTCGGCTCTTACAATTTCACGACGGGCCCGTTTGGCAATGCGCTGATCGGGGAAAGTATAAATGGTGGCATCCAAACGGTCAGGCCAAATATAATCTTCCTGGTGCTCCTCCAAAAATTTTTGTAACCCAAGGCTGTCTTCAACAGCCTTAGTCCATACCAGTTTATCCGTTAGTTCGAAAAGCAAAATCCCATCATGGTATTCCTTCATGATGGCTTTAAATTCAGGATATTTTTCCTCCAATCTGCTATCCTCAAAAGCTAGGATTTGTTCATTGACAAAGTTGTTATACATGGCCCCCACATATGTCCCTATGGCTTCAGGAGTTCGCATTCCCTGACTTTGCTCAAGGTATTGAGCAAAATCCTGTTGGGTGTAATTTTGTCCAGCAAATGAAAACAAATCGTCATTTAATCCATTTGCTTTGGTGGGGTCCCACTTTCTTTCAAATATGGTTTCATCCACAACCTTAATGACTCCTTCAAGTGCCTGATGATCCTCCTGAAAATGATATTCATCTTTCAGCCGCTCAATCACAACTTCCTGGCTAAGTTCTGACCTGCTATCGCGTGAGATCCTGTTTTTTAGTTCCAGGGCAACATCCTCAAAAGAGCCTGGAGGGGTCTTTTCAATAAGCTTGATTATATGCCAGCCATATTGGGTGCGGATTGGTTCCGAAATTTGTCCTGCTGAGTTAAGATTATGAATGGCTTTGATAAACTCTGGAACCATACGGTTCGAGGTAAAAGGTGGCATCTCTCCATTACGTCGCCCAGACGACCTGTCGTCGGAAAATTGAGCCGCCAGTTCTCCAAAATCTTCTCCAGCCTGTATCTTTTCATAGATTTCCTGACTGCGTTGCCTTGCCTCCTCTTGGGTATCGGTATCACTTCCTGGAGGGAAAATGGTCATGATGTGTGCAACGTGAGCCCGACCCATCGCAGGAAGGCGATCTGTAACCTGAATGATATGGTAACCAAATGAAGTCCTTACCGGAGCTGATACTTCCCCGACCAACGTATTGTAGGCAGCGGTTTCAAAGGGATAAACCATATCGAGTACCGTGAAATAACCCAGATCGCCACCATTTCCGCGCATGGCAGGCCGGGTAGCCGTACTTGCCTGGTCACGGGCAGAAGGGTCATCCGATTCTTCACGGGCCACTTTCTCAAAAGGCTCCCCGTTAATAATCCTATCCCTGATACTGGAGATTCTTTCCCAGGCAGCCAAAGTATCTTCAGGGCTGCTGTGCTGCCCAACATTAACCAAGATATGGGAGGCCCGGATGTCAAATTGCATTCTTTCAAAAGCCTCCTGAAGCAAGTGATCGGTCACTTCCTGGTCTGTCAGATATGGCTTGGCCAGTTGTTCCCGATAACCTGCCAGCTCCCGCTGAAAGACCGTATTGGTATCCATCCCCAGGTTTATAGCTTCCAATACTTTCAAATTGAAATTAATATACAGTTCCAAGTATTCCTCAACCGACTTGGGGTCAGCCACCTGCATGTTAAGATTATTCTTTCGGTAGGCTGATTCAAACTCTGACAGCGTTACCGACCGATCATTAATCTGGATTAATACAGGGTCATTATTCTGCATTTTTGCCATCACACCGGGATGGAAAAACAACAAAAGGAAAGAAATGGAAATAACAGCCTTCAAATTTTTCATAAAGCCTTATTTGTCAATAAAAGTTCCTGCTTCTTTATTTATGATCTGCTGTAATTGGGTGATTCTCTTGTAATCTGAACATCATGGACATGACTCTCCCGAATGCCGGCATTGGTAATCCTCAGAAAACGGGCATCCTGCAATGCTTTAACATTTGCAGCACCACAGTAACCCATTCCGGCACGCAACCCACCGACCAATTGATGAGCCACTTCGGAAAGGGTCCCTTTATATGGGACACGGCCCACGATACCTTCCGGCACAAGCTTTTTTACATCGTCTTCAACATCCTGAAAATACCTGTCTTTAGAACCCTGGGCCATCGCTTCAATGGACCCCATGCCCCGGTATGTTTTAAATTTTCTACCCTCAAAAATGATTGTTTCTCCCGGCGACTCTTCCACACCGGCAAACAGCGAACCTGCCATTATGGAAGAAGCCCCCGCTGCAATCGCCTTGACGATGTCACCCGTATACCGGATACCTCCATCGGCAATGACCGGAATACCTGAACCATGCAAAGCTTTGGCAACTTCATATACCGCCGAAAGTTGAGGAACTCCTACACCAGCAATGATTCGGGTAGTACAAATACTCCCTGGGCCTATTCCTACTTTAACTGCATCAACATCAGCCTTCAAAAGATCACGGGCCGCCTCTGCTGTGGCAATATTGCCAACAACAAGATCGATGGAAGGAAACCGCGATTTCACTTTCCTGGCCATTTCTAACACGCCTTTGGAATGTCCGTGAGCAGTGTCGATCACCACACAATCCACACCTGCACTTTGCAAGGCCTCCACACGTTCAAGGGTATCAGGTGTAACTCCAACTGCGGCAGCAACCCTTAAACGCCCTCTGTGGTCCTTACAGGCGTTCGGACGCTCCTTGATTTTTATAATGTCACGGTAAGTGATTAGCCCCACCAAACGATTCTGAGAATCCACCACGGGAAGTTTCTCAATCTTATGTTCCTGAAGAATCTCCTCAGCATTGGCAAAATCAATAAATTCATTCGTGGTTATCAGGTTATCTTTTGTCATGACTTCCACAATCGGCTTCCCGGGATTTTTCTCAAACCGCAGATCACGATTGGTCAGGATGCCAACGAGGCGCTTATCATCGTTTACCACCGGAATACCTCCAATGTTGAATTCCTTCATGATCTTTAGTGCATCGCCAATCAGGGCATTTTCATGCAAAGTGATTGGGTCAATGATCATGCCGTTTTCCGAACGCTTCACCTGGCGAACCTTGGAAGCTTGTGCCTCAATTGTCATGTTCTTGTGCAAGACCCCGATGCCACCTTCCTGAGCAATTGCTATGGCCATGCGCGACTCCGTAACGGTGTCCATCGCTGCAGACACTATAGGGATTTTCAGCCTGATATTTCGTGTAAAATCCGTACTGATATCAACCTCTCGTGGCAATACCTCTGAATAGGCTGGTATTAACAAAACATCATCATACGTCAATCCCTGTCCGGCAAATTTCTGGTCATCATGGAGCATGGTGGGTATATTAAAAAATGAAATGCAAAAGTATGAAAATTTATACAGAATGTCTTTTAAAAATTCCTAAAATCAAGGGAAACAGCGACCAACACATCAGGCTATAAATGGTCATTAACCAGGGTTACCACCCCGCTTTCTTCATTGGACTTACCTCCGGGAACCTGATACCGCAACTGGAAGGGATAAACCCCGGGCGAGGCAGTGTGACCATCATAGTTCCCATCCCAGCCAATTTCCGGGTCGGTGGAACTGAAAATTTGCTGACCCCATCGGTTGAAAATGATCAATTCATAGACATCAGGATCAAAGCCCGGAAATTGAGGTTTAAAAACTTGATTGTCCGGGTTATTGCTGGTAGGCCGGAACGCATTGGGAATGAAAACAAACGGCTCAACTTCTATGGTTACGTAATTGGATGCAATCAGGCGCGATGGTTGGCTTTGCTCGAAAGCTAAAACTCTAAACACAAATATTCCGGCTAAATCCAACGGGGCAGTAAAAACATACTCCTGCGAACCGGCATCAAAAACCCCTGGAGCGATTTCCCACACCCCTTCCCCGGTTTCCATTTGAACCTCGTATTGAAAGCGAAGCGCTTCTGGGTAATAATGTTGCCAGTTAAATAAAAATTCCCTGGATTCTGTTCCGGGTGATCCTTGAAGAAAGATGCTTGAAAAAACTTCCGGGGTCTCGTATGCCGGCGCCCCGCATTCCCAGTCTTTAAGCCAAGCCTTCACACGGTAAAACCATGGGCCCTGGCTGAGGTCTGGATTATCTTGAAATACTTCCAGGGGTACATCCCCTGCAATTAAGTCATATGATCCCCCAGCATCCTCTGAACGGAAAACTTCGTACTCATAAGCACCCGTATCCCCTGAACCAACAAATAAAACCTGTACCTCCTCGTTTTCAAAAACATCAATATAATCAATTTTGAAATCCTCCAATTGCGGGGGATCATATCCATAGACCCTAATATTGGAATTTGAAACAACTTCAGTTTCCGAATTGAAAGACTGTATCCTGAAAAAATGTTGACCAGGCTCCAATCCCTCAAATGAATATTCCTGCACATTATCACTTGTGGGAGGTTGGTCAAAGGTCTCAAAAGTGGTAAAGTTTTGCCCATCCGAAGAATATTGTACCCTCACCAGGTCAAAAGGGACCTCGAGCGGTTGAGGGGTCCCTGTCGATGTGGTTACGGCATAATTTGTCCATTGCAGCCGGATGTCTCCACTGCAAAAATCCGCATCGGGTTCAAACAGGAAGATGGTCTGATGAGCCTGGCTGGGTGCAATAGTACTACCATCAATGGCAAACGCGGCAACGTAGTAAGAATAGGCTCCCAAGTTTGCATCAATAGAGATATCAGTGTAACTGGCCTGGGAAAGGGGAAGGTTTTCTTCTATGGTAACATAAAAATCTCCTAATTTCCTATTGACCTCAATAAATCCTTCTGTGACATCCGTTTGCAAGGTCCAATCGACAATCACCTCCCCTCCCGGCAAAACGCTTACCGAATTGATCCTGAGAAAGTCTTCTGATTGCCCGAATCCATTCAAAAACAAAAAGAGAAAAAATCCCTGCAAGAATAATCTGAAGAAAAAATCTTTTCCCATAAAACTTGAAGGTTGGTGGTCTGGAAAATTATGTACCAACGAATTTAAGCTAAAAAATTGGAATTGTCTAGGGCTTTCCTGCCACAACCTCTATCATGGATTCTTCCAGGAGATGTTTTTCGGCTGTTTCCATGATGGTTTCAGGGGTAATACTTTTTAGTTCAGAAAGGAATTGATCAAAATGATTGCTTTTGAGACCAAATACCAGCATCTCCTTGAAGCGCTCAGCCTGGGCAAAGGGCCCGTCAAACGAGCGTAAAAAGTTCCCTGAAAGATAATTCTTAAGTGTCTGAAGTTCATTCCGGGAGGCAGCTTCTGTGCGCAACCTTTTGAGCTCAAAGTAAATCTGTTCAAGGGCAACCTCACAAACCTCAGTACCAACTTGAGTTGAAACAAAAAAATAGCCATCACGAAGCAATGAAACCAATGCTGAGTTTACACCATAAGTATATCCCTTTTCCTGACGGATATTTTTCATCAGCCTCGATCCAAAAAATCCTCCCAATAAGGCATTGGTAATCACCAGGCGATAATAATCGGGGTGGTTGCGCCTTATGATTCTTTTGCCCACCCTGATAGCCGACTGCAGGGCATCCTTTTGTTGAATGAAAAGCCTCCCGCTTCCCTTCTCAGGAAATGAATAAGCTGTTTCAACCTGAGGGTTCGTTTGTGCTTGCCACGCTTGTCCACCAAAATGATCACCAAGCTTTTCAAGCATATTCCCCGGTAGCTGGCCCGAGACAATGATCACAAGATTTCCCGGATGTATCCACTGCCTGTGGTAGGTAAACAGATCTTCGCGGACAACCTGGTCAAAATCCCTTCTTTTGAGCCGGTACCCGTAGGGATGACCGGATCCAAAAAGCTGTTCTGCAAAATGTAATCTGGCAAGATAAGAAACTTTCCGGCTGTTGATAATATGCTGATGCTTTTGATTTTTAATTAATATCTCAAGTTCTCCCTGCGGATAAGAAGGTGCCTGAATGATTTCCTGAATTAGTGGTAATACATGACCAAGATTCTTTTTTAATACCAGCAAACTGACTGAAACAATGTCTTTTTGAGCCTCAACCTGAAAAATCGCTCCATAAAAATCCAGGATTTCACTGATTCCCATGGAAGTTCTTTCTTCCGTTCCTGCCTTTAAAAGGTTTGCAGCAAGATAGGTAACCAGGGGTTTATGCTGGTGAAAACTCCCTGCAAGAAATAGCAAATCAAGCTTGACAATTTCATCTGAGCCTCCCCTCAGGAGATAGACCGGAACTCCATTGCCAAGGATTTGCTTTTCCGGGACCGGAAATGGCAGATGGGTGATCAGGCTAATGGGTGGCGCTTTCGTTCTTGTTGTCATTCACTTGGTTTTTACTGTTCCCCGGATTTCATTGAATAATACTCCAGGACAGAAGCCTTGCCAGGATGAAACAATTCCTGAGCAGTTTCCTGCAGACGCAGGGAATCCTGTAAAAAGTATAACTCCGGCTGATGGTCAAGCATCCCGGGATCCCCAAGCAATTCATAATAAGCCAGATTAATGGCCTTGGCCAGCGCATTGCTTTCAGAATAAATGTGTGAGGATTCAGCCTTGTTCTTCACCTTTTGAAGTTCCCTTTCTCCAACCGGTTCGTGTTTTAAAACTTCCAGCTCAGCCAGCAAGGCTTCTTTGGCCTCTTCCATGCTGGTCTCTTCATGCAATTTACCCGTGACAATAAACAGGCCTGGGTCCAAACTGCCGGTCAGGTAGGCGTTCACCTCACTCAAAATCCTTTTCCCTTTCACCAGATGTTGTACCAGCCTGGATGAGCCACCATTTGACAACAAATCACTCAATAAATCGGTGGCATGAAAGGCTTCTTCAGCACGGCCGCAACATGGGAAAGCCATAAATATCTGGTCGAAGGGAACTTCTCTTTCAGCCTTCAGATACCTTGTCTTGGTTTGAACGGGTTCCTGCGGCAAATTCCTGATATAGGGTTCTCCCGGGGGAATGTCCCCAAACCACTTTTCCGCAAGCATGAATACGTCATCGGGCTCCACATTGCCGGAAACCGTCAAAATGGCATTGCCAGGGTGATAAAACTTTTTAAAGAAATGCTTGACGTCTTCCATTGAAGCATCCCGGATGTGTGTAATGTCTTTCCCAATGGTAGGCCACATATACGGATGCCGCTGATAAGCCAGGGGCCTCAGAAGCATCCACACATCCCCGTATGGCTGATTGAGATACGACTGTCTGAACTCCTCAATCACAACATTTTTTTGAACCGCAAGCTTTTCTTCCGAAAAAGCCAGGCTTAGCATGCGGTCAGATTCCAGCCAGAAAGCCGTCTCCAGGTTTTGTGCTGGTAGCGTCTCGTAATAATTGGTCAGGTCATTGGTGGTAAAGGCGTTGTTTTCACCTCCTGCATCCTGCAATCGCGTATCAAAGTCGGGAATATTAACCGATCCCTCAAACATCAGATGCTCAAAAAGATGGGCAAAACCCGTCCGATCAGGGTTTTCATCCCGGGCACCCACATCATACAATACATTTACGGCCGCCAAAGGCGTGCTGCTATCCCGATGGACAATCACACGCAAGCCATTTTTCAGCACCTGTCTTTCAAAACCAACCATGGACGCTTTTTTAATCCCGAATGAAAATATCTCCTTTTTTTTGCGGCCGCTTTTCTTCATACCACCTGAAGTTACGCAATCGCCGCTCTTCTTCGGGCAACTCATCTATGGGGAAAAGATTGGCTTCCGGATCCTCTAGGAAACGGATGCCCACCACCTGGCGGTCCTCAATATATATGACGATATCCGAGGAAATGGCTTTGTTGATGCCCACCAGGCTGTTATCCTCTTCCTTTAAAAAATAAATCGTTTCCCCATTGCCAAATACATCGATCCGGCTCAGTTCATTATCCACGAAATGCCCTGTGATGTTCTTCCCTTTCACTTGGTTGAACCCCATATCCGCCTCCTCCGAAATAATAAAGGCAGCGTCATAAAGGTGGGCTGCAATAATTTCATTTTCGGAGGTCTGTATTTCCATCCTTTCAGCCGTCAGCTGGTGAACATCCGACCAGATGATGGGATTATAATACAGGTAGATGGTCGAATCGCTGAAATTATAAACAATAGAATCAGAAAGTCCCTGCAGGTCCTTCCTGAAAAATTTGGCCTGGTGATAGGCATAAACAAACTGTTCTTCATTGTCCTCCTGGTAAACGGACCGGAGGGTATCAGCATGCATAAAGAGAGAGTCCCCCTCCGAAATCACTGTCAAAACCGCTTCTTGGGTTACCACCGAAATTCCTTCACGTTCGTAATGTTCGGCAAAATGACCGGTGATGATTGAATTCTGAACCGTGTCCCGTATAACAATATTCTTGTCTGCCCTCCCATATCCGCTTCTGCGGTCATAAAAAAGGCTATCGCCCGTGATGGACTGCTCTTTGTTATTCAGAAAGGCATCCTTGCTGAACCGGGAAACATCATTGCGGGTGTCGTACCAGCCATTGCGGCAAAAAATGGTGTTCTCCTCACTTACAATGGTCGTTGGCCCAAAAAAATAAGCCACCTCGGTCAGTGTGTTATACCTCAGGGTGTCAGAATCCATTACATATTCCGGATTCACCAGCTTCACATGATCCTTAAAGAAGAATTGCTTCTGATTCACATAATAATAACCCCAGCGGCTGGTCAGGGTATTATCCTTGTCAACGATCTTCCCGCCCCCAACATAATTGGCTGTGTTATTAGCAAGATCATAAATCATATGTCCCGTGGTAAGGGTCATTTGCGGGTCAATCATCTTCACGTTTCCTGTGAGCTCAGCGATCCGGGTATTACCATCGTAGTTCAGCATATCTCCGAAAATGCTCACTGTATCATTCACCTGGATGTAAATATTGCGAAAAGCCTGCAAGCGATTCTGCTTCGAAAACAGGTATGCACTGTCGCAATACATATTGGTGCCTTCGTGACTGAAGTGAACCATATCGATCAACCGGCGGGCGTCTTCCCCTATCCGCTTGTCAAACTGCATCCTGTTGGCAGAAAAATCGATGGGCGTTTTTTCCTGGGCAACTAAAGAGAGACCTGACATGACCATAAGAAATGTCAATAGAATTTTTCTGCCTTTATGACCTTTTAACAAAAACATCTTTTTTGAAACGGGAAAATAGCATGGCACACAGTTGATTCAATAACCCGAAAAACAACATATTATTATGTTGTTTCCGGGCTTTTACTCTGCAAATTTCAGGCCACCCTAAAGGGTTTTATAATCTTTTGAAAAATAATCGTCAATTTCCTTTTTAATAACCGGGGTAAGCAGCAAAATGGCAATCAGGTTGGGAATGGTCATAAAAGTGATGACCATATCCACGAAGTTCCATACAAGGTCAATTCCCCAGATGGATCCGAAGAAAACAAACAGGGCATACACATAATAATAAGGCTTGATGGCCTTATCGCCAAACAGGTACTGCGCGGCGCGGGTGCCATAATACGACCATGCAATTACGGTAGAAAAAGCAAAAAGCAATAGTCCCAGGGCAATGATATGGGGAGCTAGATATCCAAGGTTAATTTCTGCCAGCCCTGTTTCAAAGGCAAGCACAGTCATACTGACGCCCTGCAGGCCCGACTCCCAGGCACCGGTCATAATCACAACAAGTGCTGTCAGAGTACATATAAACATGGTATCAATAAAGGGTTCAAGGCTGGCCACCATTCCTTCGCGAATGGGGTAAGGCGTTCTGGCGGCCGAATGGGCCATCGCTGCTGAACCCTGTCCCGCCTCATTCGAAAACAGGCCCCGCCGGATACCCATGGTCATGGTCATGATAAATGCTGATCCCACAAATCCGCCTGTGGCCGCTGTACCTGTAAAGGCATACTCGAATATCAGCTCAAAAGCAGGCACCAGGTTCTCAATGTGCAGAATGAAAATAACCATTGCAGCAATGAAATAAATCCCCGCCATAAAGGGAACCAGCCGTGAGGTAACCTCGGCAATGCGCTTCAGGCCTCCAACCACGATTAACAATACCAAACCGGCAATGACCAGTCCACTGATCCAGGTGGGGATCTGGTAACTCGTAAACAGCACATCAGTCATCGAGTTGCTCTGGGCCATATTCCCCGTCCCCAGCGAACACAAAACCGCCGCACCCGCAAAAATAACCGCAAGGGTTTTGGCATGTTTGCCCAGCTTATCCTTCAGCCCGTATTCCATATAATACATCGGCCCCCCGGAAACCGTCCCGTCGGCATTGAATTTCCTGTACTTTAAGCCCAGGGTACATTCCACCAGCTTCAGCATCATCCCGAAAAAGCCGGTAACCCACATCCAGAATATGGCACCCGGGCCTCCCAGGTAAATGGCCAGGGCTACCCCAACAATATTCCCAGTTCCTACGGTGGCTGACAATGCTGTTGTCAGCGCCTTGAAATGGTTCACATCACCGTGGTCCCCTTTCCTGGCGTACCTTCCGGATAAGATGGCGAAAGAATGCCAGAATTTCCTGACGTGAAGAAACCGGAATTTGAAGGCAAAGAAAATTCCTGTTGGCAACAACATGGCAAGCAGCAAATAACCGCCAACATATTCGTTATACATGACAATGACGCGGTTAATGCTTTCGAGAATTCCAGACATAAGCTTAGGTTTTAGAGAATTCCAATACTATTTAGAAATATGATGGCAATGGCCACGGGAGCAATGAATTTGATTATAAACCGGAAGAAGGCGTAAAGCCTCAGCTTCAGCAATCCACCATTGGAGAGTTCATCTTTCACTTCCGCCGATTTCATGACCCAGCCAACAAACACCACGATAAGCAATCCACCCAACGGCAACAGAATGTTGGAGGCTGAAAAATCAAGTATTCCGAATATGGTCTGTCCCCTGAACGTTACATCGCTCAGTGTACTGAAAGAAAGAGTACAAAAAACTCCAATCAGCAGGGCCGCGCTGGCTGCCATGATGGTGGCTTTTTTCCGGTCCAGGTTCAGTTCTTCCACCAGGAAAGCAACCACCACCTCCAGCAGGGAAATGGAGGATGTCAGTGCGGCGATGGCCAGGAGGATAAAAAATATGATGGCAAAGAAATAACCGCCCGGCAATTGCTGAAAGATGCTCGGAAGCACTTGAAATATCAGGCCGGGGCCTTCGGCAGGGTCCAGCCCGAAGGCAAATACGGCAGGAAATATGGCCACACCCGCCAACACCGCAATCAGGGTGTCGGCAATGGAAACCTCTGCCGCAATGGTGGTCAGGTTATTCTCCCTTTGGATATAGGAGCCATAAGTAATGATGGCCCCCATCCCGATGCTTAGCGAGAAGAAAGCCTGTCCCAGGGCGCTCAGAAAGACACTGGTATTGAGCTGTGAAAAATCAGGCTTAAACAGAAACTGCAGCCCGCCCATAGCTCCGGGCAAGGTAATGGAACGGATGGCCATAATGATGAGCAACGCTAAAAGAAAGGGCATCAGTATTTTAGAATATTTTTCAATGCCTTTTTTTACCCCGGAGAGGATGATCCAGGCCGTCATGATCATAAACACTGCTTGCCAAAACAGCGGCCAGAAGACACCGGTGTGAAAGGTCTGGAACATGCTGGCCAGCTCATCGCCGGTCTTATCTTTGAAAGCATTTCCAAACGATTTAACGATATACTCAAGCGTCCAGCCTGCAATAGTGCTGTAAAAAGCCAGGATCATAAAAGCTGCAGCCAGCCCCATCACCCCGATGAACCACCAGGGCTTGCCGGGCGCCAAACGACGAAACGACCCAAAAGTGTTGCGCTGGCCACGCCGGCCAATCACCAGCTCGGAAAGCATTACCGGAATCCCCAGCAAAAGGATGAAACCCAGGTAAACCAGCAAAAAAGCACCTCCCCCGTTTTCACCCACAACGTATGGAAAGCGCCAGATATTTCCCAGCCCAATGGCCGAACCGGCTGTGGCACAAATAATACCAAACTTGCTGGTAAAGCCATCGCGGCCATCATTTCCCGAAAGTGACATAGTAGCGTTGTTTTTGTTGCCGATAGTTTGAAGCACCACTGCGAGGAGCCAAAAATATAAAATAATCGTGGTTTTTCAATCCCTATTCAAAAATTCTCAAAAATCAAAAGCGGAATTTTCCGATTGCGTTCCAGGGAAATGAAAAAGTTCCTTCTTCCTGCATTCTCCCAAAGCAAAAAGAGGGCCCTGAGTTTCCAGAAAACGATTTCATGTTCTATTAGAAAGTTAAATCATCAGTAAAAAATTAAATCTTCCCCTTTGGGGAATGAAGAAAATGCTCCATACACAATTATAGTCTTGTATTTCAATTGTTTAATCAAATAAAGATTCCCCTTTTGCCCAATTTTAAACCCCTCCAAAACCATACCTCCGTCATAGTTTAGACGGTGTTTATTCGGTTTAAACCGAATAAACACCGTCTAAACACCGTATTAACCCATACCCAGAAAGGACCCTGGAAAGAGAATCGACACAAATTAACCACAAGGTTAATCCAGTTTAATCCAAAACAGAGGTAGTCAAAAAAGGAAAAATGAATAGTGAAAAATTAAAAAAAATGATGCAGGCCATCTTTCGAGGCCTGAACATCAGGAAATCACGGAAAAGGGTTTTTCCGTTCTGAACTCAACAAATGAACTCCCCGAAACAAGATCACTCCCCCCTCACCAGGCTTTCAAATGTTTTGTACAAACCAAGTATGCCAGGCTCGAGGAAGGGCAGGTAATTTGCCATTACAACCACGGCCACACCCGAATGACGGTCAATACTATAATAAGTATTGAAATAACCGCTCCAGTAGGCTGAGCCAGCTTTCCTGCCAAAGTCATTATCGACCAATTGAATGGCCCATGATAAGGAATGTGCCATCCGGCTGTTGTCGGCCATTTCTTCCGGGTCAAGGTTCAGAACCCCGGGCAATTCATCCCTGAACATCAGGTCCACTGTGGCTTCGTTAAGAATGCGCTTTCCTCCCAGTTCGCCTTCATTCAGGATACAGGCCAGGAATTTCAGGTAATCGTTGAGCGATGAGAACAACCCGCCCCCACCGCTGTATTCCTTCACCGGCTCGCGTGGCACCCTGCCGGGATACTCCCTGAAGGTATCCGAAGGCTCTTCGAGCCGGGTTCCGATGCTAACGATCAGGTGCTGCAGTGAATCCGGGACATTAAACCAGGTATGATCCATTCCCAGGGGCCCGGTGATGTGCTCACGAAGGTAGGCTTCCAGATCCAATCCCGAAACGGCCTCCACCACCTTACCGGCCCAGTCAGTACTGGTGCTGTAGATCCACTGTTCGCCAGGTTCTGCCACCCTGGGATAATCGGGATGGGGCCAGTTGTCGGGCCTGACAAAATTCGCCAGCCGCTGATCAAACATCGCATACGAAAACCCCGAAGTGTGCGTCAATAAGTTCCTTAAAGTTATAGGCCGGCTTGCTGCAACAAGATTTCCTTCGTCAGTAAGGATGGGAATGGAATCAATCCCGGGAATGAACGACGCCACCATGGCATCCAGGTCAACCTTACCTTGCTCCCATAACTGCAGCACGGCAACACTGGTAAGGGCCTTTGTCATCGAGGCGATCCTGAAAATATGGTCAGCAGTAAGCGCCGCTTCCTCTGACCATACTGCGTGTCCAAAGGACTGGGAATAGTATTGCCCTTCGCGGGTGATGAAACCAAAATTCACAGCCGGAATCCCTGATTCTTCCCAGGCTTTCTGCAACTCTCCTGAAAATCCCCGGCTGTCAATCTCCTGCTCCACCCGTTGGGCTTGTGTCTGGGCCGTCCACGACAGCAAAAACACCAAAGAAAACAGCAACCACTTTTTCATATCGTAAGCGTTTAGAATGAATTTTTCTCTACAAAACTCAGGATTTATTTTCAAATGTAAGCAAAGCCTAACAAAAGAATAATAAACTGAATGTATTGAAATGAATTAAAATTGTTTTTATCTTTATAGGTTTACAGCGAAACCAAAACGTTCCACCTGATTTCTTAACGTATTGGGAGAAATGCCCACGGCGGGTTACCCTTTACGGAAGCTTTAAGTACGATGAGCTGGAAAGATTTGTTTTATTTCACCAGGGCACAGCGCAACGGGATCATTGTATTGCTCATCCTGATCCTCGCAGTAGCTTTTGCCCCTGCCGTTTATCGCTCGTTTTACAAACCACCGCCTGGTGATAGCGAGGCTTTCCTGCTTGCCGTGGAAGATTTTGAAGAACGGCTTGCGGCAATGCAGGCCAATGAAGAAAAGGAAAGCCAGGCCAAAAGATCTTATAACCGCCCGGCCGAGAACCAACCCGTTCTGCTTTCACCTTTCCCCTTTAACCCCAATCATTTGTCGGTCGAAGACTGGGAGAAAATGGGCATACCCGCCTATGTGGCCCGGTCAATCAGGAATTATGAAAATGCGGGTGGTTCCTTCCGCTATAAAGAAGACGTCAGCCGGCTTTACCTGGTCACTGATGAAATGTACAGCCAGTTGGAGCCCTTTATTCTACTGCCTTCCAGAGAATCACAGGCCCAGGAACAAACCCTTGCAGAAAACCCCGCTGCGGCATCTGCCGCAATAGAAAACCGCGCTTCACTGCAGGTGAACCTGAACACTGCCGATACCACTGAGCTAATGAAACTCTATGGTATAGGTCCGGTGTTCAGCAGGAGAATTGTTAGCTACCGCGAAAAGTTGGGAGGCTACCGTTACCTGGATCAACTCCTGGAGGTCTATGGGATGGACAGCCTTCGCCTGAACGGCATTCGGGAGAACCTGATGGTCGACACCACCCTCACCCATAAAATCAATATCAACCAGGCCGAATGGGCCGATCTGGTCAGGCATCCTTATATCAGCAGCAACCTGGCCAATTCACTGGTCGCCATCCGAAAACAACACGGACCCTATCAGTCCATTGCCGACATCAGGCGTTCTCACCTGGTAACCGATGAGATCTTCCAAAAAGTGGCTCCATACCTTAGCGTGGATTAAGACCGGCTTTCTTTGTTTTCCTGTCCCCCGCCTGGTGGCTTCATCAGGCCAATTGGTTCTTTAACCTTCCAGTTTGTTAGTTGTCAGTCAAATAGGATCAAAACGGTTTTATTGGATGTTTTTTTAAACAAAATGGAGTGTACATTGTTATTTAGACAGAGTCCAGATAAGAAAAAGCTCAACAACCCAAAAAAAGAAGACAAATGAAACGCTTAAACAAAATCATGATGGTTGCAATTGTATCGGTAATGGCCCTGAGTGCCTGCCAGCAACCAGTCAAAGAAAGTGAGAATGATAACCAAACAAAAGAACCCGTAGTTATGAAAGATCAGAATGGAAAATACACTTTACCCGAATTGCCTTACGCCTATGATGCACTGGAACCCTACATTGACCAGATGACGATGGAAATCCATCATTCCAAGCACCATCAGGGCTATGTAAATAACCTGAACAACGCCATTGCCGGAACGGAAATGGAAAGTGTCGGCCTGCTTGACCTGTTCAAGAATATGAGCCAGTATCCCGTTGCAGTGCGTAACAATGGTGGTGGGGTATGGAACCACAGCATGTTCTGGACCATTATGGGTCCCAATGCTGGCGGACAGCCCTCTGACAAACTCCTTTCGGCTATTGAAAAACGCTTTACCTCCTTCGATAAATTCAAGGAAGAATTTTCCAATGCAGCGGCCACCCGTTTTGGTAGTGGTTGGGCCTGGCTGATCGTTGATGCCAGTGGCGAACTGCAGATTACCTCCACGCCCAATCAGGACAACCCCCTGATGGATGTAGCTGACGTAAAAGGGATGCCCATTCTGGGTGTCGATGTTTGGGAACACGCCTATTACCTGAAATATCAAAACCGCCGCCCCGAATATTTGGGCAACTTCTGGAATGTGATAAACTGGAACGAAGTTGAACGCCGTTACGAAGAAGCAGTGAAATAATCATTGGGTGATGAGTGATGGTGACCGGCAGGCTCCTTTACAGGAACTGCCGGTCTTTTTTTTTCCTCATTTATGCCAGCTTTAAAGCATATTTGATCAGAATCGCCCTCGGGTTCGTCCAAAGTTTTAATTTCCAGAAAAATATGTTAGGGCTTTTGGTTTTTTTATCCAAAGCCCTTTTGCTATATTTGCGGCATATTTTTCCACGAATAACCAAAAATCAAATTATACCATTCAAACACTTTTTAATATCAAAAGAACTGTTATGCGTACGACGACCGGTAAGATTACATCAAAGCAAGCCATTGAGCTGGAAGACAAGCACGGTGCACACAATTACCACCCCCTGCCGGTGGTGCTCGAGCGCGGTGAAGGCGTCTTTGTATGGGACGTGGAAGGTAAGCGTTATTACGACTTCCTCTCTGCCTATTCTGCAGTAAACCAGGGACACTGCCATCCAAAGATCGTGGATGCCCTCATTGAGCAGTCGAAAACACTGGCCCTTACCTCACGCGCTTTCCACAACAATGTGCTGGGCGTGTATGAGAAATATTTGACCGAATACTTTGGCTTCGACAAGGTGCTGCCGATGAATACCGGCGCCGAGGCCGTTGAAACCGCCATCAAGCTCACCCGAAAGTGGGCTTACAAAAAGAAAGGTATTACCCAGAACGAAGCAAAAATCGTCGTCTGCGAAAACAACTTCCACGGACGCACCACCACCATCGTGTCCTTCTCCAACGACCCCGATGGCTATGGTGATTACGGTCCCTTCACCCCCGGCTTCATCCGCATTCCTTATAACGATGTGGATGCTCTGGCCGAAGCCCTCAAGGATCCCAACGTTGCAGGCTTCCTGTTTGAACCCATCCAGGGCGAAGCAGGCGTGTTTGTCCCCGATGAAGGCTACCTGAAAAAGACCTATGAGCTTTGCAAGAAGCACAACGTACTTTACATCGCCGACGAAGTACAGACAGGCATTGCCCGGACTGGCAAAATGCTGGCTTGTGATCACGAAGGCGTAAAGCCGGACATCCTTATCCTTGGAAAAGCCATCAGCGGCGGTATCTATCCGGTGTCTGCAGTACTGGCCAACGACGACATCATGCTTGTCATCAAGCCCGGACAGCACGGCTCAACCTTTGGCGGCAACCCCGTGGCGGCCAAAGTGGCCATGGCAGCACTCGATGTGGTGAAGGACGAAAAACTGGCCGAAAGGGCAGAACACCTTGGACAGATCCTGCGCAAGGAACTTCGCGCCATTAAGACCGATATGATCTCCCTGGTTCGCGGCAAAGGCCTCCTCAACGCCATCGTCATTACGCCCAAAAACGGCAAGGAAGCCTGGGATGTTTGCCTGAAGATGGCCGAAAACGGACTGCTTGCTAAGCCCACCCATGGCGACATCATCCGCTTCGCACCCCCGCTGGTCATCACTGAAGAGCAACTGATGGAATGCGTGGACATCATCAAAAAGTCCTTGCTTTCATTTGAATAAAACCATCCCCTTATGGGAAAACAAAAACCGCCCCGGTGACAGACCTGGGCGGTTTTTTTGTGGAAGGCCTTTTGGTTTAAGGTTTCTGGTTCAAGGTTCTGGAATGGCCCTAAACTTTGAACCTTAAACTTTAAACCTTGAACCTTTACACCCAAAATAAATCCGACGCAATCCTGTCCGCAAACAGCCTTCCCTTCTCCGTAAGGATAAGATGGCTATCCTTCCTAATCATTAAGCCTTGTTCAATAAGCTGAAGGGATTGATTTTCAAGCTCTTTTCTCTTCTCTTCTCCCCATCCCTCCTTCACTCTGATCATATCACATCCCCACATCGTACGGAGTGAGGTCATCAGGTATTCGTCGTAGCGCTGGGCCGGGCTGAGCTGCTCGCTTTCAAGGAGCAGTAGCCCTTTCTGAATGGAATGAATGTATTTGGTTGTATTGGGCAGATTCCACGAGCGCTCTGTCCCGCGGAAGCTATGTGCAGATGGGCCAAGGCCAAGGTAGGGCTTACCGGTCCAGTAGGATAGATTATGTTTTGAATATTTCCCCCCAAGGGCAAAATTGGAAATCTCGTAATGCTTATAACCTTGCCCTGCCAGCATTTCCACCATCATCTCAAACTGCCGGGCGCTTTGCTCCTCCTCCACCGGCTTGGCCTGCCCCCGGCGGATGAAGACATCCAGCGCGGTCTTGGGCTCAACCGTCAGGGCATAGGCTGAAATATGCTGAATGCCAAAATCAATGGTCCGTTGAAGGTTTTCCTTCCAATGCAAGTCATTCATCGTGGGCGTGCCATAGATCAGGTCGATGGTCAGATTGCTGAAACCCAGTTTCAGGGCGTTTTCGATGGCCTCAGTGGCCTGCTTGGGGGAATGCACCCGATTCATATAGGCCAAGTCCTCAGCAAAAAAAGACTGAATGCCAATGCTCAGGCGATTGATGGGGGTTTGCTTTAGCGCAGCCAGCTTTTCCAAACTCAGGTCATCGGGATTGGCCTCCAGGGTGATCTCAGCGCTTTGATCATAATCGAAAAATTCCGACAGGCGGTCGAAGATGCTGTTCAGCTCTTCAAGGTGCAGAATGGAAGGCGTGCCCCCACCCAGGTAAATGCTTTCGAGCCGAAATTTTTTTTCCTGATCCTGAGGCTTGCCAAAGAAATCCTTTCGCATTTCAATTTCCTTTAGCAGGCAATCAAGGAATTCCGCCTTATGCCGCTGCGACACCGAGAAGTGGAAGTTGCAGTAATGGCAGGCCTGCCGGCAAAATGGGATATGGATATAGATTCCGGCCATTCAGGAATGCATTAGAAGAAATGATTTCTCGGCACGGTATTCACCCTGAGCCCCAGCCCAAACATATCATTGGTGAACAGGCTTTCGCCCGTTTCCTTTGCTTTCTCCCGACGGGCCAGGTAGCGCATATCCACGTACCAGCCCGGACGGAACTGGTAGCTGGCGCTAAGCTCCCCTAAAAGCACACTGATCTTACGGCCCTGCAGAAAGGTATTGTTGAAATCACCGGGACGATTGCGGTAATCGAGCAAAATATTGCTGCCATAATTGACTCCGTCCAAATCCCTGCCCTGGGTATAGGCAAACAAAGCGGTGCTGAGCTCCAGGTTTTTCATTGGCCTGTAGCG
>JAZBOS010000070.1 GCA_036351255.1 Bacteroides sp. | reverse complement strand
TGCCTGCATTCCTTCGGTTTGTCCTTCGGCCATATTGAGGTCAATGCCAAGCTTTTCGGAATGAACAAGCAGATAGGCATTCTTCACTTTCTTATCGTTTCGTACTTGTTGCCTGAATCGGGACTCAATTTTTTCCTGTACTTCAGCTATCTTTCCCATTTTAAAGAATTGATTTAATGATCGTATTTTGTAGTTTATTTACTAAATGCCCTGTATCTCGCTTATAAGGATGATAAAATCATACGAATGTCCTTTCCTGACATGTTTTTCAAGCCAAATATAATAATTGTTTTTTACCCAAAAAGGTTAAAAAACAAATGTTTTCATCCTTGCAGGTTTACAGGATTTGATTTAAAATATTTCAGGCGTTACCAATGTTTGCCTGATTCATAAACGAATAGCCGCGGCCTCCAGGCTGGGGGATGGAAGGCCAACACAATCCCTGTGGCACCTCTACAAGGTGCGTCCTGGTGGGAGGGTTGACCGAGTGCTATCGCTATGGCACCTCTACGAGGTCCTCCCGGGAGGGGGGCTAGGTGGTGCTATCGCAATGCACCCCTACAAGGTGAGGAATAGCCTGGAAACAGGCCGTAGGTTTAGAAAATTTCACCTCTGCCTAGGGGGGATTTCCACCCCGTAGGGGTGGCATATCGATAGAAAAACAGGCACCCCCTAACCATCTCCAACCCGTAGAGGTGGCACAGGGAACCCGGCATAAATGCCGGGGCCAGATATTGGTTTTTCCCTGTTTCAGTTTCAAAAAATTGTCAGCAGATTCTTTCCATGGAAATGGTTTTGTATTTGAAAAATCATTAATTTTATAAACCAAAGGTTTGAAAAAACCTAACCATTGGTTTATGAAAGAAAAAACAGACTTCATCCTGGAAGTGTTTAAGGACAGGCGTACGGTATTTACTTTTAATGAGTTGGGGCTATTGCTGGGTGAGACCGACAGCAACCGGCTTAAACAAAAGGTCAACTATTTTGTGCGCAGGCAAAGGCTGTTGAATATCCGGAAGGGGATCTATGCCAAGAAGGATTACAACCCGGAAGAACTGGCCTGCAAAATCAACACCCCCTCCTATCTTTCGCTTGAATATGTGTTGCGCAAAGCTGGGGCTATTTTTCAGTATTCAGCGTCGTTTACGGTGGTGAGTTACCTGAGCAGGACCCTGGAAGTGGATGGGCAAGGCATTCAATACCGCCGGATCAAGGAATCCATCCTGGTAGACACCACGGGCATTGAGCGCCTTCCGGAAGGGATTAATATCGCTGAACCCGAAAGGGCTTTTCTCGACCTTTTGTATCTCGACCAGGAATTTCACCTGGATCATCCCCATGTGCTTAAAAGGAAAAGGATCCTGGAAATCCTGCCAATATACGGTTCAAATGCATTGAACGAAAAGGTCCATACCCTCCTTTCTGAATTTAAGTAACATTCCACATCAAAAAAGAGGAGAAAATGGTGGAAATAAACAGGCATAAATTTTTTTTGATTCAGTTGTTAAAGGACATTTATGCTGACCTTGAGCTGGCAAACAACCTGGGTTTCAAAGGGGGTACAGCTTTGATGCTTTTCCACGACTTGCCCCGTTTCTCTGTTGACCTTGATTTTAACTTGCTAAACCTTGGTAAAACCAACCTGGTTTACGACCGTATACGGGAAATTGTCATGCAGTATGGGAGCATCCGGGATGAGGCGAAAAAACACCACGGGATGATCATTGTTCTTGACTATGGTCAGCATCAGCGCAATCTGAAAATTGAGATTTCAAACCGGGAATTTGGGGATCGTTATGAAATCAGAAACTACCTGGGCATCCAGGTCAGGGTCATGCAATTGCCTGACATGCTATCGCATAAGCTTTGTGCACTCCTGGACCGGAAAACCTTAACCCATCGCGACGTTTTTGATTGCCATTTCCTGATGGAAAAAAGAACTCCCTTAAACCTCGGCATCATTGAAAAAAGGATGGGTATGCCCCTGGATGTTTACCTCCAAAAATGTATAGATGCCGTTGAACAGATCAATGAGAAAAGGATTCTCAGTGGGATGGGAGAACTTATGAGCGATGACACCAGGCAATTTGTAAAACTCCGCCTGAAACAGGAAACCATCACCCTGTTGAAAATGTACAAAGCGTTTCCAATCCTCGGCTGATTCATAAATGAATAGCACCCACCTTTGGTTTAAACCCAAAGAAGTTAAAGGTTTGGGCTAAAGCCCCCGATGAATATTCGTATTGTTGAACCCGGCATAAATGCCGGGGTTATTAAATTTCGGGGCACCTGGAAGATCAATAGCCGTAGCCTTAAGGCCAGGGATGGACCAGATGGAGATGGTTTTGATGGCGATGATCATTTGCCTGTTTCTGGCGTTTTTAAGGCTGTGGAGGGTACATTTTTAGGCTTTGTAAGAACGGCTGGGGGTGTGCCCGGTTTGGGGCGCAGGGCTGGGGATTTTTCTCCCTTTAAGAAACTCCCGCTTGCCTTCCCGCTTGCCTAACCCCTTCAGCCCAAATTGGTTACACCTCTTGTTAGGCACAGTTTTTATCTTGAAATTACTGTATAATATTCTTTGCTAAATGCCTTAATATGCCTCTCTTCATTTTTCTTGTCATAGGTAAGAAAGAAATGTTCCATTGTATACATTACTGATTGATAACACTGGGCTGCATTATTTTTTATTTCCCAATAATTGGTTATATCCAGCGAGTAATCCGGATCCGGAAGACCATCGTTTCCAGTCAATTCTTTCGCTAATTTATATCCCGGATTTTCAGATACCATAAACTTTTCCAATTTATCAGGAAATGTAAACTGTAATATTGTATTTACACTATAATCTGGATTATATTTATTTTCGTTAAACAGATCTTCCGTCAGTTGAGCGGATAATCTATGCTCAGGGTGTCCGTAGCCTCCAATTTCATTATCCCATGTAACCAAAATATCCGGCTTATAATTATCAATTTTCCTATCAATAATGTTTTTTATACTGTCTTTCATATCATACCAAATAACTTTATTCTGTAACGTTTCTTCCCATGTACTGGTGACCAAACCGCTTACTTCAAACTCATTAATTCCTAATTTGTTAACAGCACAGTTAAGTTCCTTCATTCTTGTCTCGATACCCTCTTGTAAAGGGTGATGGCCCAGTGTCAACAAATGAATTTCTGCCCCCTTTTCTTTAAGAAACGCGATTAATCCAGCCACTCCAATTTCATCATCAGCATGGCAAAAAACAAGCAATACTTTGGTAGTATCAGAAACGTTTAATTCTAATTCAGGAACGTTGTTGTCTTGAAATGATTCAATTAGAACGTAATCAATTTGGTTGCAACTTGAGTTTAAAAGGAAGACAAATAGAATAAAACATGATAATGCTTTCATATGTTTTATATTTTAATGATTGTGCCTAACTCGGTTATACCCGTACCAAAGCTTGGGTTATCATGCCAGATTTGGGTGTTTAACCCTCACGTTTAAAATCTGATTCCAGGTTCATTCAGTGGCCGGAGAGGAATTGTTTTGGATACTAAGCTAAGAAATATTTTAATTCGTTGGGGTAAACACTTACAATAGATGCACACCCGGGTGGGTGGGATCTATCAATATAAATGCTGGTTTGGGCTAAAGCCCCCGATGGTGGCGGTATTGACTAACCCGGCATTAATGCCGGGGCTATTTATTTTGGGGTGGTGGGGAAATCAATAGCCGTAGCCTTGAGGCAAGGAGTTTTAGAGAAAAATTTCCATTATTTCCCCAAAACATTTCCCTGTTTTCAATGTTTCCTTAACTTTAGGAACACAAAATTCAGGACAATGAAAACGGCAGGAATTATCGGATCGGGCTTTGCAGGGCTTGCAGCGGCTTGCAGCCTGGCAAAGGAAGGCTTTAAGGTTACCGTATTTGAAAAGAACGAAAGCCTGGGCGGGCGTGCCCGCAAGTTCGAAACGCAGGGTTTTACGTTCGACATGGGCCCCTCATGGTACTGGATGCCAGAGGTTTTCGAAAACTTCTTTAAGCATTTCGGGAAATCCGCTTCCGATTATTATGACTTGGTCAGGCTCGACCCTTCATACAACGTTGTATTCGGAAAAGATGATATTGTGTCCATTCCGGCCAGCTATGAGGAGCTGGAGCAGCTTTTCGAATCGATAGAGCCTGGGAGCAGCAAAAACCTGCAAAAATTTTTGGCTGAGGCCGAATACAAGTACAAGGTGGGCATGGAAGAGTTTGTGTGGAAGCCCGGCCTGTCTTTGCTTGAATTTGCCGATATCCGTGTACTCCGTAGCCTTTTCAGGCTTCAGATGTTCAGCTCCATCTCTTCGCAGATTGAGAAACTTTTCCAGAACGAAAAACTTCGTGAGATACTGAAGTTCCCTGTTTTGTTTCTTGGAGCCACCCCTGAAAAAACGCCGGCGCTTTACAGCCTGATGAATTATGCCGATCTGAAACTGGGTACCTGGTACCCCATGGGTGGCATGCACAAGATCATTGAAGGCTTTGTGAGCCTGGCAGAAGAACTTGGTGTGGAATTTCATGTAAATGAAGCTGTAAAAAGTATTGAGGTCATCGGCCGCCAAGCCACTGGATTTACGACCACCAAGGGCAGTTATTTATTCGATTACGTGATTGCCGGTGCCGATTACCACCACGTGGAACAAACACTGTTGCCGCAGCAATTCAGGCGTTATTCTTCGGAATACTGGGCGAAGCGCACCATGGCACCCAGTTCGCTGCTGTTTTATTTAGGCCTGAACAAGCAAATTGAAGGTTTGGAACATCACAACCTGTTTTTTGACCGCGATTTTGACCTGCATGCAAAAGAGATATACACTGAACCGGCATGGCCTACCGATCCCTTGTTCTACGTTTCGTGCCCCTCGAAAACCGATCCTACGGTAGCGCCCAAAGGCAGCGAAAACATTTTCCTGCTGATGCCACTGGCACCCGGAATTGACGACAGCGAAGCCATGCGCCAAAAGTATTTCGACCTGATGGCCGACCGAATCAAGCATGTGTTAGGCCAGGATATAAGGGACCATATCGTTTACAAACGCTCTTTTTGCCTCAGCGATTTTGTGAGCGATTACAATGCCTTCAGGGGCAACGCATACGGGCTGGCCAACACCCTGAAACAAACCGCCATCCTGAAACCCCGGCTGCACCATAAGAAGATTTCCAATCTATACTACACCGGGCAATTGACCTCACCCGGCCCCGGCATGCCGCCCTCCATTATTTCGGGGCAGGTTGTGGCAAAACTGATTGCAGAAAGGCCTTAATCTTTGGGGTTCAACCCCCCGAACATTTCCCGGATCATCTTCCTTTCGGGAAAGAAAAGGACTTTCAGGCTGAAAGGCTTCCCGTCATTTCTTAACAGGATCAAAACATCAGGTTTGTTGATAATTACCCAAACCACATTCTCTTTTTAATTGAATAAAAGCATCATTTTTCCACAGAAAAAAACGTAATCCATGCCGGGGTTATGGATTTGGAGGCGCTGGGGAAATGAACGGCCACAACCCTCAGGCTAAGGGATGGAGGGCAAACCGAGGGGATAGCCAAAATGAATGAAGTCATCCTGTCGCCGCTACGCGGCTTTTTCCATGCCCCTTGCTCCTGGCTCCTTACACTTCATTGTCAAGAAAAATTATTTTATGTTTTCAGGAATATATTCGCAAAAAAAACGTTATTTTTGCGAATATAATCATCTGAATTATGGTTTCAAGGGCAATAGAGCCGCTTATCCAGGGCAGGCTGGCAGACCAGAAGGCTATCATTGTTTATGGTGCCAGGCAAACCGGGAAAACCACTGTCATAAAAAAGATTTTTCAAGGCAGGGAAGACGTTTTGTGGCTCAATGCGGATGAACCCAATGTCAGGGCGCTTTTTGAAAACATCTCTTCGTCGCGGCTGAAGGCTATCATTGGAGAGAAAAACATTGTTGTCATTGATGAAGCCCAGCGAATCAAAGACATTGGCATTAGCATGAAACTGATCACGGATCAGTTGCCTGACAAAAAGCTGATAGCCACGGGTTCATCGTCATTTGAACTGGCCAATGAAATCAAGGAGCCTTTGACAGGCAGGAAATGGGAATATGGTTTGTTTCCCTTATCGTTCGGGGAGATGGTTTCCTATTCAGGCCTGCTGCAGGAGGAATCGATGCTGCCCCACAGGCTGGTGTATGGCAGCTATCCGGAGGTCATCACCAATCCGGGCAATGAAAAGGAGATCTTGAGGCAATTGACCGACAGTTATTTGTACAAGGACATCCTTTTATGGCAAAACATCAAGAAAGCCGATAAGCTGATCCAGTTGCTGCAGGCGCTGGCCATGCAGATTGGCAGTGAAGTCTCATTCAATGAGTTAGGTCAACTTCTGAACCTGGATAATCAAACGGTGGAGAAATACATACAGCTCCTTGAGCAATGCTATGTCATTTTCCGCATCAATGCCTTTAGCCGAAACCTGAGAAAAGAGCTGAAGAGGGGAAGGAAAATTTATTTCTTCGACAATGGGATCCGTAATGCCCTGATTGCCAACTTTAATCCCCCGGAGCTAAGAAATGATATTGGTGCCCTTTGGGAGAATTACCTGGTCAGTGAGCGAATGAAGACGCTGGAATACAACAGGATATGGGCCAATAGCTATTTTTGGCGCACCCAGGACCAACAGGAAATTGACTACATTGAAGAGCGGGATGGGGTTCTGTTTGCTTATGAATTTAAGTGGAACCCCAAAAAGCAGGTGAAGTTCTCCAAAACCTTTACCAATGCTTATCCAAAGCACGAACTCAAGGTCATTCATCGGGAAAACTTTGGGGAATTCCTTCTGCCATAAGCAGCTTTTGGCTATTGGCTTTTGGCTATTGGCTTTTGGCCAGGGGATATTGGCTCATCACTCACCTCTCACCTCTCACCTCTCTTCTCCCATGCCCCATGCTATTTAAAAATATTTTCATTATTATTTGGTTTATATTATAAACTAGTTTACATTTGCATAATCCAACACCCTAAAAGAAAAAAAATGGAAGAGAGACAAATGAAACCGGAAGAAAGCTTTGACATTATAAACAAGGCTATTTCAAACTTCAAGATAAATTATAAGGAAGGGGCAAACACTTTTCTCCTTTGGGGCTGGCTGCTGAGCCTGGCAGCCTTTTCAAATTTTTTCATCCTGCAGGTTTTACAAAGCAAGGAAGCCTACGGCCAAATGGGGCTGTTCAGCCTGGGCAACTGGGCGGTATTTATTGCCATAGGTTTCGTGATCATGTTTTTTATGGAACGCAAGGTAAAGCGGGAAAAGAAAGTGTACAGCCACCTGGACCGTTATGTCAATCAATTGTGGTGGGTGGCCGTGGCTTCGTTTTTTACCGGGACCTTTCTATGCATTCAACTGGAAATTACTCCCCCGCCCCTAATGCTTTTACTTGCCGGCTTTGCCACCACCACCACCGGGCTGTTCATTAAATTTAAGCCCTTTATCGCAGGAGGCATTGCATTTTTTGCATTCAGCATTGCTTCCACCTTTGTTTCCAATGAATATACAGCCTTGGTTGTGGGCGTGGCGATCATTTGCGGCTATCTTATTCCCGGGTACTTATTGAGAGCAACGAAAGCACAGCGCCATGTATAAGGATCTGGACCCCTTGCTGCACTCTCAACTGCGGCTAACCATTGTTTCGATGCTGGTGGCCTCAGACAAGGTGGAGTTCACCCACATCAGGGAGGAAACCCAGGCTACGGCCGGCAACATCAGCGTGCAGATCAAAAAATTGCAGGCCGCGGGATACATCAGGGTGGAGAAGACCTATAAAAACAATTATCCCAGTACGATGCTATCCATTACCAGTAAAGGGTTAGCGGCCTTCGAAACCTATGTGGAGAACCTGAAAAAATACCTCCATCCTGGCAAATAAAATTTTATCCAATAATTAGCCCTGGCAGAAATGCCGGGGCTATTTATTTCAGGGGTTGGAATCGAGGATATTTGGGCTGTTAAAGACCTTTCTTTTTCTTTCTTTCAGCCAAACACAGCATATTTCTCAATAAATACCCTGAAAAAGATTGCACTAAAAATTACCAATCCAAAAAGAAACAATGTTTTGAAAAGTATGATCTCAGCAATAACAATCTTATTATATGTTTTAGTTTGAATGCCGCCGCCTTCCATCAAAAAGTTTATAAAAAGCATATTCCTCCAAATTAAATATATTCCGGCAATGATAAATAACAATCCTACCGTAAGATTGATGTAAACGCCTATTGCTGAAAGAAAAATGCTTCCAATAATTATTAAACCACTTATGATCCAGATAATGGATGCGCAATAACCTAAAACTCTTAGAATTCTTATTTTCATATTATTTGTCATTACTGGCTTAATGACAGCCTTGGTTCAAAATTAGCCATTTCCGCCCTATGTTCATTAATGCGGGTTGTGGGGCGTATTTTTACTTTTTTTAATCAATCTTTGGTCTGCCAAATACAATGGAATAAGAATAGAAATATAAGCAAGAAAATCCCAAGGGTCAAAGGTTGAATAATAGATTTTAAAATATTGTAAAGTTTCAATTCCAAAACATACTATCAGAAATATTAACAAAGTTCTATTTGGAGTAAAAAAACGTGTCCATATATTATCTGCTTTTGCTGTATACAAACCCCTAAATAAAATATAAGCCCACCCGGGACCGACCATATCTAATAAATATCCTTTCCAAAAGAAACCAAAATCAAACCAAATTGTTAAAAGGCCTGCTCCCAATAAAATGATTAATATTGCTGCCCAATATGGTGCATATTTATTATGCCTGCTTTTTATTTCTTCTTGTTCCATTAAACTTTTTTGGAAAACTACTTTTCTTTTCCTGATTATTGAGGATCTCTTAATTTATTAAGTTTGTTCTCTATTTCTTTTAGCAGGTCTTTAATTTCCTGATGCCTCTTATCCTGCTTTATTTGAAGCATTATTACCTGAAATCCTATCGAAAAAAGGATTATGATTATTATTGTGTTTCCTACCATGGTTTATTTTTTTAAGGGTTCATAAAAAAATTCTCTTTCATTTTTTCATTAATTCTTTGGCCTTTAATTCACGCAATTCGGTTATACCCTTACCAAAAGTTGGGTTATCATTACAAATTCGGGTGTATAACCGTACTTTTTGGTTTGTTTATCATTTCAAATAAATTCCTTTTGCCTTTTTTTAGTTCATTGGGAAATTTCCAAGAAATCACTGGCATCACTGGTAAAATCTGATTCCAGGTTCATTCAATGGCCGAGAGGATTTGTTTTGGATACTAAGCTAAGAAATATTTTAATATGTTGGGATAAACCCTTACTTTAGATTCACACCTGGGTCGGTAGATTTTTTTAAAGTTAATGTTGGTTGGGCTAAAACCCACGATGGGAATTGGTATTGGCAAACCCGGCATACATGCCGGGGCTATTTATTCTCAGGGCGCCGGGGAGATCAACAGCCGCAGCCTTCAGACTAAGGGCAGGTCAGATGCCAGGGTTATTTGGCATCGATAATATTTTGACTGTTTAAGGCCTTTTTCAGGCGCTGTGGCGGGGGTTTTTGGGCCTGCACACATCCTCACTACAACACTTATAGATGCGGCCTTGAGGCTGCTAAAGGTTCCCCGACATACAATGTTTTAAGCAGAGTAGAGATTTTTTCAGCCCGATTTCAGTGCAAGGGACAATCAACCGATGTTGCAGGCTGGTATACGCTGGTTTTCGGCCTATTAACAAATGGTATAGCACCCGGGAATCAGGCCTGGAATCAAAAATTAAAATCCATATCCAATATGCAATCCAAAACTAAAATGATAATCTTCAGGGTCAACAGCAAAATCAAGTAAGGGCCCGATGTGGAAATTTCCTATATCAAAATCATATATGGTTTCTGCATGAAAAGCGAATTTCAAATCGGAGGGTTCTGCGTCTTCAAAAGCGATTCCAGGAGCAATGTTGATATGCCAGGATTTTAATGGATTATAACTTGCAACCACACCTATTGAGTTATGCTTGTGTTCGTCAAAAATCCTTTCGTAAGCAAGCCCGAGCCCAAATTTTGAATGGTTAATATTTCTTACCAGGTGTATATGTAAACCATAAGCAAATTCTTTTTCCCCTGCAAAGTATACCAATGAATTTGCTAAACCTAGTTCATACTTATGATGGTCGTGATTATGATTTTCTTCCTGGGAATAAACTGTGGTGGAAATGATTCCAAATGCAATAACTGCCAGCGCTTTAAATCCAATTTTCCAATTCATGTAAATAAGTTGATATGAATACCTGACTTATAACAAACGGATAATTTCATATGTTCATTGGTTTAAGATAAGGCCTAATTTATTGTGCTAATTTTCATGTGTTACTAAATGCGAGAAATAAACGGTCGCCGCTAAGCGGCTTAACGGATCAAAGGGGTGTTTCTTCTACCATACGGTCACCGCTACGCGGCTTTTGGGCTGTTATGCGCTGGCCAGCGGATTCAAGGTTTGGGGTTTGTTTAAGATATTGATTTTCATTTATTTATTGTGTCGATTTGTGTTTCCTGATTTGTGGCCATTTGTGGACTATCTTTTCCAGTAAGTCTCTTAAGTCCCTTAAGTCTCTAAAGTCTCTTTAGTCTCATCCTTCCCCATGCCCATGCTCCACGCCCCGTGCCACCTTGCGTTTCATCAGCAGGTCAGTCTGAGGGTCATCGCCGACGATAAAGATATGGGTGTCGAATTCTACAAAGCCGTTCTTGCGGTAGAAGCTTATCGCGCGGTGGTTGTGTTCCCAGACGCCTAACCAAACAGTCTCCGCTTTTTTCTGCCGGGCTATTTCCAGGGATTTTTCCAAAAGCATCTGCCCTACTTTCTTCCCGTGAAATTCAGCCAGCACATAGATCCGTTCAATTTCAACGGCTTTATCGTCCTGAAACGCTGTCTGCGAGGGACCAAAGTTTACTTTCAAATAACCGATTACTTTCTTGTCGAGCCGGGCGAAATAAAAGACAGCGTTCGGGTCGTTGAGCTCAGTGGTCAGTTTATCAGCGGAAAAGCTTTCGTCCAGATATTTGCGCAGGTTTTCTTCGGTGTTGGTAAAGACAAAGGTCTCATAGAAAGTCTGCCGGGCAATGGCTTGCAGGGCGTCCAGGTCGCTGGGGGTGAGCTGTTTGATTTCTATCTTGTCCATCCTTGTTCGAATAAGCGTTCTTGCGGGAATGATATCCATTCGCCGGGAAGGCTTCCTTTGCAAAAATAGGAAAAACGAAGGTTTGCTGTTGGCTTTTGGCTTTTGGATGTTGGCTTTTGGATATTGGATATTTCTTATTTCTCACTAATCTTCTCCGTACCATGTTCGTACCTTGTTCGTACCTTGTTCGTGCCACCTCCCTTCCTGCCCTTAGCGGAAGCGAAGAAGTAATGAAGGGGGAAGGAAGAATCATCGGGGTTGGGGGTAGGGGTCTAAGGGTTTAGGTGTTATTTAGTAAATTGATTACCAATTATTTATTTGTGTAGATTTATGTTTTTTTCATTTGTGCTCATTTGTGGAAGAAAAAACCAATCCACAAATGGACACAAATTTTTAGACAATGAACACAAAAAGGGTTGAGGTTGAGGTTGAGGTTGAGGTTGAGGTTGATGTTGAGAAATCAGGGATTAACTTAACTACTCAACTTCCCAACTTCTCACATGGATGTCGGGGAAAACTTGCTTTTCTTATTGAATCTGGGTAAATTTATCAAAAATAAAAAACGGGCTAAAACCCATTTATTCATATAAAAACGTAAAATATGTCAGTAAAACATAAGCGATTGGGGAAGCACGGGGTATTGGTCAGCAATCTTTGCCTGGGGACGATGAACTTTGGTTGGCACACCAGCGAAGAAGACAGTTTCAACATCATGGACCGCGCCCTTGAGCTGGGCATCAACTTCTTTGATACAGCAGATGTGTATGGCTGGTCGGTGGAGCACGGCTATACAGAAGAAATCATCGGGCGATGGCTGGCCCAGGGAGGCGGACGACGCGATGCGGTAGTTTTAGCAACAAAAGTCTTCAATCCTGTGGATCGAAAGGCTAATTTGCCTGAAGTCAACAGCGACGGGCGGAGCCTGAGCGCCTATAAGATCCGCAAGCATTGTGAAGGCAGCTTAAAGCGGCTGCAAACCGACTGGATCGACTTATACCAGATGCACCATGTTGACCGCGATTGTCCATGGGATGAGATCTGGCAGAGTTTTGACACCCTGACCAAGCAGGGTAAGATCGTATATACGGGTTCCAGCAATTTCGCGGGCTGGGACATTGCCACGGCCTGCCAGGAAGCATCCAAAAGGGGCTTCATGGGGCTGGTGAGCGAGCAGAGCATCTACAACCTCAACAACCGGATGGTAGAGCTGGAAGTGATCCCGGCCTGCAGGCATTACGGCCTGGGACTGATCCCCTGGAGCCCCCTGGGAGGAGGACTATTGGGAGGTGCACTTGAGAAAAACAAGGGCGTCAGGCGCAACGACAAGAACCAGTCGGAGGAGTTGGAGAAGAAACGCCCCCAGCTGGAAAGATACGAGGCGCTGTGCAGGGAAATCGGTCATGCCCCAGGGGAAGTCGCCCTGGCCTGGCTGCTGCATAACCCGGTGGTGACGGCACCCATCATCGGACCCCGCACCATTGAACAGCTCGAGAGTGCAGTAAGGGCGGCAAGCATTGTGCTGGATGAAGAGGTGCTTAAGAAGCTGGATGAGATCTTCCCTGGACCTGGGGGCGAGGCACCCATGGCATACGCCTGGTAGCAGGCACCCAAACCAGCGCTGAATGTCGCTTCCATTATTAACCTCAAAAAATCAAAATCATGAAAAACCTCTTGGTTATTCTTGTTGCTTTTTTACTTTTTCCATTCTTTTCCTGTAATAATAGCAAAAAAGCCGACTCCTCTGAGGACAATAACAAGGATCCTTTGGCTGAGCAGTTTAAAATAGCGGTTTACGACTCACTGGTCCTTACGATGGTTGAGCCCGATGCCCCTTTTGAAATCCTGGCAAAGGGATTCTGGTGGAGCGAAGGGCCGGTTTGGGTGGATGATTTGAAGGCGGTGTTGTTTTCGGATGTGCCTGCCAATAAGATCTACCGTTGGAGTGAACAGGACAGCCTGGGCGTTTACCTCGCATCGGCGGGACATTCCGGTCCTGAAAACAAGGATTCAGGCTTGGGTTCCAATGGGTTATTGCTTGACCCGCAGAATCGATTAATCGTATGCCAGCACGGTGACCGGCGTATTGCAAGGATGGAGGCGGATCTGAACGATCCGCAGGCGGATTTCACGACGCTTGCTGGCAGCTATGGGGGCAAGCAGTTCAACAGTCCCAACGACCTCACCATCGACCAGGCAGGGAATGTCTATTTTACCGATCCCCCTTACGGAAGGCCCGGGAATGAAACCGGTGAAATCGGAATTAACGGGGTGTATAAGGTGAGTCCCGATGGGGTGGTTTCCCTGCTGCTCGACAGCCTCAGTATGCCTAATGGCATTGCCTTGTCGCCTGATGAGAATACCGTGTATATCAATCAATCAAATCCGGATAATCCGGTTTTATACCGTTATGCGATCGCCGCAGACGGATCGCTGGAAAATGGGAAAGTATTGTTTGATTTCCTGGCATTATCAGAAAATGCTGAAGGGCTGCCCGACGGATTAAAGGTTCACCAAAGCGGCAACATCTTTGCCACAGGTCCCGGTGGGGTGCATATCATAAGCCCGGACGGGAAACACCTTGGTTTAATCCATACCCTCAAAGCCACCTCCAATTGTGCTTTTGATACGGAACAAAAATATTTGTACATGACCACCAGCGATGTGCTGATAAGGGTGAGGATTAGGGATTAGGGATTAGGGTTTAGGGTTTAAGGTTTAAGGTTTAAGGTTTAAGGTTCAAGGTTCAAGAGCATCGCCTGTCCGACTTTCGGCGGATCCGCTTACCAGCGGATTTAAGTTTAGGAGTTTGGGGTTTGTTTAGGATATTGATTTTCAATTATTTATTTGTGTCAATTTGTGTTTTCCCATTTGTATTCATCTGTGGACTATCTTTTCTCTAAAGTCTCTTAAGTCTCTTAAGTCTCATCCTCCCCCCATACCCCATGCTCAAGGCCAATCATCCGTGTAATCATAATCCAGCATATCCCAGCCGGTTTTTCATGACCTCTGCAGGAAATGGCTTCCCGTGGCCCGGGTAAACAAAAGAGGCTCCATTGTCAATCAGGTTTTTCCAGTTTTCTTTGATGCGGTCAATGTCCTGGGCATAAATGGGCAAGCCAGCCCTGGACCTGAAGGGGAATCCGTTGTGCGCCATGCAGCCCACAAAAGCCTCGCCGGAATTCAGAACAACACTCAGCGAGCCCAGTGTATGTCCGGGGGTGTGGATGATTTGCCCGTCAATGCCATATTCAGAAAGCGGATAGGGATCCTCACCGATCAGGATGTCAGGGCTGAATTTCGGGAAAGGGATCTTAAAAGAGAAGATGAGGGGTTGGGTAATTTTGCCTTTGAGGTTGACCCCCTTGGGTATGATGACGTTGTCCTGTTCAACGCAATCTCTTTCACTTTCATGGATGGCGATCCTGGCCCCGGTAAAATCCCTGATATCGCGGGCAGAACCACAATGATCGAAATGGGAATGTGTCAGCACGATCAGTTTAATGCGCGACGGATCAATGTGGTGTTTTGACAGGACTTTCTTAAAACTTTGAAGCTTGTTTGGCATCCCGGTATCAACCAATACGATCTCTTTGCCAATGATCAAATAACAGCTTGTCAGGCCAAGCTTAAAATGGATAATTTCTGGCTTCATGATGCGTGGTTTTTAGGATGATTGCATTTCAGAAAAGCAAGCCCGGGTAAATCAAGGGGAGGGTCCCTTTGCAAGTATCATTCTATCCTGATAACTACTTTGCCTGATGCATGTCCCTGGCTCAGGTAGTTCATGGCCTCTGTCGCTTCCGCAAGCGTATACCTGCTGTCAATGACTGGTTTGATGACGCCTTTTTCCAGGAGGCTCCCAAGCAATGCCAGGTCATGCTGGCTAGGCTTGGCCGATAAGGATCTCATCTTTTTTGAACCCAGGGAGAGGATCCAGCCAAAGGCCAGCGACCTGATTATCTGTGACAGGGAGCCTCCCACCATGACATAGCGTCCCCTGGGAGTCAGGGCCTTCCGGTAAGCCCTTAGGGGATAATTGCCATTGATTGCCAAAATGAGGTCGTACCGCTTATCGCTATCCCAGAAACGCTCCCTGGTGTAGTCAATGGCATGATCGGCGCCAATGGCCAGGGTCTGGCTTATTTTCCCTGAACTGCAAACTCCTGTCACTTCAGCCCCGAACCATTTGGCGAGCTGGACGGCAAATGATCCAACGCTGCCGGCACTGCCAACAATCAGCACCTTCTCATCCTTTTGGATGCTGCCTTTGTCGCGCAAGGCCTGAAGGGCAGTAACGCCGGCCAGGGGCAGGGTGGCAGCGTCCTCAAAGGAAACCCCGGCAGGTTTTAAAACAAATGCCCTTTCGGGAGCAGCAACATACCCGGCAAGACCCCCAAAACCGAAACCGGCAAGATCGGCCATGACCTCATCACCCGGTTTAAACATTGCGGTTTTTTCTCCGGCGGCTTCAACAGTTCCTGCCACATCGGCGCCAAAGATCCTTTTTTTGGGAATGATCCCCATTTTCATGGAGCGGTAGTCGGCGGCATTCAAGGAGACTGCGTGCACGCGGACCAGGAGCTCGTGATCTTTCGGAACAGGTTTATCCACTTCAGATAAAGAAAGTTTCCCAGGGGTCCCTTTCTTGTCGTATCGTATGGCTTTCATTTTTTCCATGGGGTCTGTTTTAAGCAAAATTAAGCTTTCCTGGGTCATTTTAAAACAGCCAGGGAGATCTTGCCGGGGAGCAGCCCTGGATACCATCCTCAAGCGCATTGCGGGGGGACAGGACAAAACCAGGATCCACCATGCCCCAAAGAGAAAAAGGGTCCTGCCACCATCGTTCCAATCACATCGGGCGAACTACAGAGTTCAGGGATGATCCATCCCATGGCCTTAAAAAATGCCGGCTAATATTCAAGGAAACCGATGAAATGAGGTAAAGGCATTACCGGCAAGATGGGAAAATCCATGAAACCCTTAATTTTGTTGAGAAAAATTTTATTAACTTAACCCCCCGAAAATAATACAAAGGGATGCTTTTATTTTTTTCCATCCTTGGGATCTTTTTGTCGGTGCTGTTGTTGTCGTTCAATGCGAGAAGAAACACCACGACACACTACCTGGGGAGTTTCTTTTTCCTGCTGAGCCTTTATATGCTGGCCCAGTGGGGCTTGCTTTACTCAAAATCGGTTCCGGTGGTTACCGGGCTCCTGGCGTCTTTTTCCCTTGTTTTTCCACCACTATACTTAACCGGACCGATGCTTTTCTGGTATGTGAGGAGCGTGTTGAATGACCAGAACAAGCTTAGTAAACGCGATCTGTGGCATTTACTGCCCATGCTGATCTATTTTCTGGCAGGCCTCCCCTTTACTTTTACAGTCCCCTTGTCGGAAAAGGCAGCCATCGCCAGGGAGGTGGTCAGCAATGTGGGAGTCATGCAGGCCTACGCCCTGACCTTTTTGTCCAGGTTCTTCGGCGTGGCCGATATATACCTCAGCCGACCCCTGCTGGTGCTGGGCTATACCCTATGGTCAATGGGATTGATAGCCAGGTATTATTCCCAGAATAAACTAAAGGGAGTTTTCAAAAGCCAGTATTTCATGCTGAAATTTTTGGTCCTCCTCACGGGATTGGTCTTCCTGATGAGCACCACCCATATCATCCTCATCATCGACACCTTTAAGCTGGATTTCTCGGAGATCTCCTTCGGGGTCAACCTGGTGCGCATCATCTCGATCCTGGGGCTCACCGGATTGCTGATCTCGCCCTTCCTCTTTCCGGAAATTTTATATGGCCTGCCCCGCATGCCGGTGTCCCGGAACAAAGATCTTAAGGAAACGGACAATATACAGGATGAAGAAACAAAAAAATCGCCGGTTCATTTTGAAAAGCAATACCTTGAATTGATTGAACGGCGCATGGACGAGCTCATGGAAAACGATCAGCCTTATCTTTCAACCGATTTCAACATCAACCAGCTGGCGGTCCAAATTGGGGTCCCCGTTCATCACCTGGCCTATTATTTCAGGGAGGTCAGGAAGGAGACCTTCTCCGATTACCGCAACAAATGGCGGGTGAAACATGCCAAAAAGCTGATTGAAGAAGGGAAAACCAGCCAGCTCACCCTGGAAGCCATCGCCACGCTCGCTGGGTTCTCCAACCGCAATTCATTCCGTTCTGTCTTCCAGAAAATTGAAGGGATCTGTCCCAGTACCTTCGCGCTTCAGTTTAAAGAGGCTGAATAGCCAAACCCTGCTTTCCTGCATCATTTTTATAAAATCCGTGCAAAGCCGGACGCTGATTTCTTTCCTGCCTTTTTTCTTCGCCGTAATTTTCCGGAACCATTGAACCCAACCAAATCATTGTTTGGATTTTTTTTAACTAAATCATTAAAAACAAAGGGTTATGAAAGAAAAAGTACAAGAAAAAAGAGCTTTCGGAAGGATTGCTCTATTCATTTCAGCTGTCATGCTGACGGCATTGACGTTTCATTCCTGCCAGAAAGACCTGGAAATGATGAACGTGGAGGAAATCGGCCTGAAAAACGGCGCGGTTTCCGAGATTAATCTCGACTATCCCGAGGCTGTTACAGCCGGGGAAGACTTTACCATCACCTTCTCCTCAACCTGCGGGAGGATCATGCTTGAGCGGGGTTTTACCGCAGAAGTGGATGAGCTTGGTGTGATCACCAACAAAGTATACAAGGGCCTGACCTGCAACATGCCGAACCTGATGTGGGAGCCTGCTGTGGAAGATATATTTGAAGACTGCGGGGGGGCGACCATCACCCAAAACCTGGCAGAGCCCGGCACCTATGTTTACAGGGCCAAGCTGAATTTCAAGGCAAAGAACAATTCAGGATGTGTTGATTGCGGGGATTTCCTGGGCAACCAATACGAGTGTTTTACCGTGATTGCAGGAAACGAAAATCTGGGAACCTTTACCGATGCACGGGATGGCAAAGTATATATGTGGGTAAAGATCGGCGAACAGATCTGGATGGCTGAGAACCTGGCTTACAACCTTGAAGGCAGTTATATTACCGAAAATCCAAACGATACTGAAATTTGTGGCAGGTATTACAATTGGGAGCAGGCACAAACTGTAGCACCGGAAGGTTGGCACCTTCCTTCAAAGGCAGAATGGTTTGAACTGATGCACTACCTCTACGATAACGGTTATTATTGCGGGACAGTTTCTACCGCTGTAGCCAAATCGATTGCATTGCCTGGCGTATGGAACAACTCAGCCGTTGCAAGTGCCCCGGGTAACCCTGATGATGGCTGCAACTACAACAGCACCGGTTTCTCAGCCTTTCCGGCAGGGTTTTACGGATTTTACGGAGAATATTCATTGACTTATTTTGGACAATGGGCTTCTTTCTGGTCTTCTAACAGTGCTAATTACGACCCCAGCTTTGCTGAATACATTGGACTGTCTTATGATTTTGATGGCATTATACCAGGCAATACGCTCAAAACATTCTATATGACTGTTCGTTGTGTGAAGGATGCAGAATGATTTGACACCCTGCTGTTAAGCTTAAGGTTCAGGGTTTCCCAGGCAAACAGCAACACCATCTGCAGCCAATTATCTCCCGGCACGTTCCTGTCCGGGAGATTTGGTTTTTGGCTGCTGGCTTTGGGGAAAAACGGAGGATTGGGTGAGGCCCTCTTTCCCTCAAATAAGCAAAGATTTTAAGGAAGCAGGAAAACGGCCGGGGTTTTTTGAAGAGCGACCTTTATGCCCCGGGTTTCCCTGGGGCAACGCACAGATGCCAGTCTTCCTGAAACCGGGGCATTTCTCCCAGTGGGCAGGGCTTCTGCAAAAGGATTTAGGGTGGAAAATCCATTTTTTGCATCATTTTCATAAAATCCGTGCAAAGCCCTGCCCTGATTTCTTTCCTGCCTTTTTTCTTCGCCGTAATTTTCCGGAACAATTGAACCCAACCAAATTATTGTTTGGATTATTTTTTAACTAAATCACTAAAAACAGAGGGTTATGAAAGAAAAAGTACAAGAAAAAAGAGCTTTTGCAAGGATCGCTCTTTTCATCTCAGCAGTCATGCTGACGGCATTGACGTTTCATTCCTGCCAGAAGGACCTGGACATGATGAACGTGGAAGAAATCGGTCTGAAAACCGATGCGGTTTCCGAGATTAATCTCGACTATCCCGAGGCTGTGACAGCCGGGGGAGATTTTACCATCACCTTCTCTTCAAGCTGCGGGAGGATCATGATCGAACGGGGTTTTACCGCAGAAGTGAATGAACTTGGTGAGATCATCAACAAAGTGTACAAAGATTTGAGCTGCGACACGGAAAACCTGCTATGGGAGGCTGTTGGCCTCGACGAATATGAAGACTGCCAGGGAGGAAGCATCACCGAAAACATTGAAGAACCCGGCACCTATGTTTACAGGGCCAAGCTGAACTTCAAGGCAAAAAATAAAACAGAATGCCCTGATTGTGAAGCCTTCTTCGGTAACCAATACGAATGTTTCATGATCACGGTCGCGGAAGGATCAACCTATGAAACTTTTACCGATCCACGCGACGGGAAAGTTTATAAAATCATTACCATTGGCACCCAAACCTGGATGGCAGAAAACCTGGCTTATAATGGACCAGATTCAGAAGGGAATGACATATACGGAATTTATGCCTATCAAAATGACGAAAGCAATGTGGCAACCTATGGCAGGTTATACATGTGGGATGCAGCCATAGCCGCCTGCCCAGCCGGATGGCACCTGCCCACAAACGATGAATGGAACATTTTAATTAATTACCTGTCTGACAATGGATATGGTTTAGAAGGAAATGCCACCTACGTTGCCAAAGCGCTGGCATCAACCACCGGATGGATGACCTCAATATATCCAGGAAATCCTGGCTACGAACCCGAAAGCAACAACAGCAGTGGTTTTACAGCCATGCCGGGAGGAACCCGCGATCAAAGCGGATATTTTTGGTATATGGGAAAATGTGCTGACTACTGGACTGCAACCGAATCCTCTCCAGGCTCCTACTTAGCCACATACAGAGAAGTATATTTTTCCACCCCTTGGGTATATTCTTATGCTTATAATTATAAACAGAATGCCCATGGTGTTCGCTGTGTAAAAGATGCAGAATGATTCATAGCCCTGCTGCAAAGCCGGGGGGTTGGGTACCAGGCTTTCAGTAACACCATCTGCAGCCAATTATCTCCCGGCAGGTTCCTGTCCGGGAGATTTGGTTTAAATAGCTTATGCCGGAAATTAATCCTCTTCAGGAAAATCATTGGACAAGTCAATCCATAATTTTCCCAGCCGGTCATACAGGTGGCTGATGTGGGTTCCGCTGTAGGTTTCGAAATCGTGTTTTATGTTTAAGCGCATCAGGTGTTCGTGAAACATCAGGTTGGGTTCGTACATGCCCAGATCATCATTTTCCCCGCAATCAAAATAAATGGTTTTCAGTTTTCTCATGCCTGTGACATTGGCTGCGGAAAGTGCAAAAAGGCTCTGGGCATTTACCTTTGTCATTAACTCAGGAACAATAACTGGCTGCCCATCCACATAGGTAAAAGGCAGGTCGCAGAAAAAGGGCGGGTTACTCAAATTGGGAAGCCATGCCTGTGCCAATGCGTATGCGGTGTTGTTGGCAAACTTAAAGGGCTGAAAAGGGTCGTAAGGCATTGGGCCTGCAGGAGCTCCATAACCTTCCCAAAGGGCATCTTCCATGGTCATAAATCCTGCAATGGCCAGCCAGGTTGGTTCCGGGAAATGGGCAGGCGACAAAGCCCCCACATTGCGAAAGACATGCGGATATTTCATTGCAATCTGCAAAGCGCCATAGCCACCGGCACAATGCCCTGTAAGCGCCCGCCAGTTAAAATGCGGAATTGTCCGGTAATGGGTATCCATATACGAAACCACATCCTGCACAATGTAATCTTCGAAATTTCCCAGGATTTCAGAATTTTGATAGATACACGGTCCAAAAATCGTGCGGGCATCAGGCATTACAATAATCACTTCCCGCATGGCTTCATTGTCAATCAAATCATTCACCCAGTGCTCAAATCCCTGTTCCGGGAAATCAACACGCGCTTGCAACTGTGCCATTTGGAAGAAAATTTCAAAAGGCTCAGCATCCGTCAGCATACCTCCCCAGGCGGGCATGCCATGCAAAAAATAGATGACAGGAAATCGTTTTTCGGGGCAGGTTTCATAGCTTTTAGGCAGGTAAATTTTCAAATTTCGGTCAGCAGGAAGTCCTGCCAGGTTTCCTTCAAGCCCGGTGCTGTGAATGACCTCTGAAACAAGGGTTCCCTCTCCGGAAACCAGCGATTTTAATGACACAGTCAGGTCGTTCCCGGGATTGTCAAGCTCTTTGCTGCAAGCGAAACAACACAACATGCCGGCAGCCAGCAGCAGTAAAATTTTTGTTTTCATTGCCATACATTTTATGGGTTTATACAAACCAAATGTATTGCAACACCACAAATCCGGCTTTTCAATAATTCCCGAATACTTGCCGGGTTTTCCCAAACACAATTTAAATCGCTTTTTCAGCCTGATGATTTAAAAATTCCCGGGGGCTTTCACCAAATTCTTCCTTAAAGATCTGGCTGAACGTGGACAGGCTTTTCATTCCTACTTCGTAACCTACTTCGGTAATATTCAAGGATGTTGTTTGCAGCAATTCCCTGGCTTTTTGCATGCGAAGGGTGCGAATATATCTGGCCACCGATTTACCGGTTAACGCCTTAAATTTCCGATAGAGCTGCGACTTGCTCATGGCCATATCCTTGCAAAGTTCAGGGACATTATAGTCTTCGTTTTGCAAATTATTTTGAATGGTTTCTTTCAGCTTTCTGAAAAATTCATCTTCTTTCTGAAGGACCGGATCGCTTGAAGGCTGCATCCCGTTTCCATTGCTGTAACGCTGAAACAATTTTTTTCGCAGTTCCAGGAGTTTTCTCATGCGTACCAGTAATTCCTGCTGGTTAAATGGTTTTACCACATAAGCATCTGCCCCGGTTTCCAGTCCTTCAATGCGCGATGGAATATCAGCTTTTGCGGTGAGTAATATGATCGGAATATGACTGGTCCTATAGTCATCTTTCAGCTTTTGGCATAGTTCAAACCCATCCATCTCAGGCATCATTACATCGCTGATAATGATATCCGGAATTTCGTCAACTGCCATATTAAACCCTTCTTTCCCGTCCTTTGCAACTTGAATGGAGTAATGCTCCTGATAGCAAGCTTTTAAGTATCCAACGACATCGGGATTATCCTCAATAATCAATAATCGTTGACGACTATTTAAGTGATTCGGGCTGAAATTGTCTGTGTCAGAATATCTTTCCTGATAAATGGGGTGGTTTTCAACTTCTTTAAGATCAGGTTTATTGGCCGAAGAGATGTATGGCAACTTCACAGAGAAAACAGTTCCCACACCGGCAGAGCTTTTTACTTCAATGGAGCCTTGCATCAGTTGTACAAACTCGCGTGTAATTGCCAGGCCAATCCCGGCGCCGCCTTCCTTCCGGGTATTTTGGTCATCGGCCTGGTAAAACCGGTCAAAAATTTTATCCAGTTTTTCCGGAGGAATTCCAATACCATTGTCTTTAATCTCCATGCATAACAGGTCTTCCTCTGCAAAAACATTCATGCTTATTTGACCTCCTTCGGGCGTAAACTTGATGGCATTGTTTAATAAGTTGGAAGCAACGGCAGCCGTTTTTTCCGGGTCGAATTCCAACTCGTACGACTGGCTTCCGGCAGAAAAAAACATGGAAATATGCTTTTCTTCGGCATAAAATTGCTGCAACTGGAAAACGTATTTCAAGAAAGGAATGATGTTGGCATTAATTTTATTCACCGACATCCTGCCTGACTCCAGTTTACTTAAATCCAACATCTGATCAACAAGTTGCATCAAGTTCTTCCCATTTTTGATAATGGAATCCATTTTTGCCGCAATATTTTCCTGACCATTGTTTTTTACTGAATCGGCCATTCCCAGAATTACAGTCAAGGGGGTACGGAATTCATGCGTAATGTTGGTGTACAGCCTTGTTTTTGCATCATTCATCTCTTTCTGCCGTTGTGTTTCGCGCTGTTCCATTCTGGTAAAGAGGTTAACCGCAAACAGACTGAAAAAGAAAATATAACCGGTTACTCCGAATAAACTCATACCGAAAATCACTTTGTTTTGTGAAAATGTAAGCGCATTTTCGGTGGGGAAATACGGTTGAAAGGCCAGCAGCAAACTCATGGAAACAATAAAAACGGATACAACAACCAAAATTCTCCAGAATTTCTTCAAAATGATGCTACTGGTTACAGCCTGGGCAGCCAGCAAAAACATTCCACCGCTGGTAAATAAACCACCCATTCGTAAAACATATATGGAAGAAACCACAATCATTGAAATTTTGAAAACAAGAATTAAATTGTCAATTTTTCGTGCCCGATAAAAGATGAACATGCCAGTAAGCATAATAAAAATAAAGACTTGGGAAAACTCTAAAACCATTTTCGCATCAATGGTTTTGGCCACAATGCCAAAAGCAATCAAGAAGATAATGGCAATAAATCCCTGGGTGAGCATATATTTCTTTTCCACTTCATCCTGTGGCCTCAGGTCTTTTTCACCGGTAATTTTTTCAAGGAGATTATCCAGATGATCAAAAAGACTGGGAATGGTTTTCATGATTTTGACTCTTTTACCATTAAACCGCAAATAAACAATTGTTTAATAACCTTTAAATTTAAGAATTTAATAATCAAGAAAATAAAAAAACAAATCAGAATTTATTCGAAACTTAAAAATTTCAGGCAAGAATGTAGTATAAAAAAAAGAGGATTGGATTTTCTTTCTTCCCAAATATTTTACCGATTTTCCCAAAATGAACCTGACAAAAAGCATATTGATCCGCTGAATTGATCATTGCATCAAAAGCTCTTATTCTCACCTCTCACTTCTTTTCTCCCTAACAAGTCCGTAACATGGTCGTACCATGTTCGTGTAGATTCGAACATGGAATGGGGCATAGGGTTTGGAGTTT
>JAZBOS010000069.1 GCA_036351255.1 Bacteroides sp. | reverse complement strand
TTGAATGAATTTGTGGGGCAAAGGGAAATTGTCATTTTGGGGGACTGACAATATTGATAATTTTGATAATATTGATAATTTCTCTGATCCCCTGAAAAGGAAAGGCGGGTTATAAGGGATCTGCAAGCCAGTAAACGGAACTTCATTCAGGCGTTTCTCCCCATCCATGATGAAAGGTCCATTGCAAGGCTGGAGCAGTCCTGCATTCAGAGCGAAAGAAAAAAGCGTTTCTAAAGAAATAACCGCTTTTTAATTCCAGTGCTCGGATTATGTTTAAATAAAAAAGGGCCACAACATTTTTTCGTTGTAACCCTTTGATTTTTAAGCTCCTCCTCTTGGACTTGAACCAAGGACCCTCTGATTAACAGTCAGATGCTCTAACCAACTGAGCTAAGGAGGAGTGTTTTAAAAGCTATCATTGCTTTTGGAGTTGCAAAATTAATAAAAATATTCTATCACCAAAAAAATTTTTTATCCTGCCATTTTTTTGCTAAAAGAGGTAACGTAATACTGATTTTTTCGTTAAACCAAATGAGACTTATTAACTTTGCCGCTTTGAATAATAGGCTGGCATGTTTAATCGTTACTTAAACATTGTTTCAAATGTATTGAAGCGGTTTTTTCTCCGCCTGAAAAACGATCCTGTTGTTATGATCCGTGGTTTAATCATTCTATCTCTTGTCTTTGGCTTATCAGCCCTTTCCTATAATTCGTTCCCCTCGCGTGCTTCCGGACCGGATCTCAGCACCCTTGAAGTCGCAGAAGAAAAAACGTACCAGTTTTCGGAAGAAGAACTCGGTTATTTTGATGAAGAGATCACCAGCCTGATGCTGCGCACACGGTTTAACGGGCAGGTTTTCGTGGCACGACACGGCACTATTTTGTATAACCGTTGTTTTGGCTTTTCCGATTTCCGTAACAGCACCGCCCTGACCGAAGAGACTCCTTTTCAACTGGCCAGCATCAGTAAGACATTTACATCAACGGCAGTCCTGTTGTTGCATCAGGAGGGCAAGCTGAACATCGATAGCCTGGTATTAAATTACATTCCCGAATTCCCCTATCCGGACATTACCGTTCGTCACTTGCTGAACCACACCTCTGGCCTCCAGAATTACATGTGGGTGATGGAGCGCTACTGGACGCAGAGCCGCATGCCCAGCAATGAGGATATGCTGGCTACCTTCATTAAGCACAAAAGGCCCCTGGATTTTGTGCCCGGCACCCGCTGGGCGTATTCCAATACTGGCTTTGCGGTGCTGGGTTTACTGGTGGAAAGGGTTTCCGGGCAAAGGTTTCCCGACTTTTTGCAAGCGCGCATTTTTCAACCCCTGGGGATGCTCAACACCTTTGTATACGACGTGCATCAGGATCACCAGCCCGAACAGCGTGCTTTTGGATTCCGGCCCGCTCGTGGCCGCTATGCCTTCATTCCCGATGTTAGTCACGACGGGGTGATGGGCGACAAGGGCGTTTTTTCGACCGCTGCCGATCTGTATAAATGGGACCAGGCCATCTACCGCAATGAATTGCTTACCCCAGAATTGTGGCATCTTGCTTTTGAAAAAGCCAGGCTGAAAAACACCAATACCGTGAACTATGGTATGGGCTGGCGTCTGCAATCCTTCAGGGATCACCGCATTGTTCATCACCCCGGACGCTGGAATGGCTTCCGAACCTCTTTCAAGCGATACATCGACGACGATGCCACCCTCATTATTCTTTCGAATACCAACCAGAACATCGCCAGCCTGGTCGACAGGATGCAGGAAATCATTTTTAGCAGGGAACTTTTGATGGAACCAGACCTTCTGGATGTGATTGAGGATGAAAATGAAGCCATGCAAAGTGGTTCTGGCGGCTAATTTCCCGGTTTTCCCTCTTTTTCGGCTTTGCTCTTTGGACCCCATGGGGGAATATTTTGCCATGCTTTTAGTGAGGGGAAATGCCTCCCCAACCAGGGGACCTTTCAGAAAAACCAAGAATGTGGAATTGGCATGGATTTTGCCGTAAAAATTAGATAGTTTTGTTGTTTTTTAAAAATTTTCCTTTCTTTTGTCCTTTCGGACAATCCATTGTAACCACAACCAAATGAAAACAAAAGAATTTTTTATCTATCTGAATTTGGCTTTTCTCTTTCGAAAAACCTTTACAATTTTTGCCCTGGGGATATTACTTCTTGGTGGAAGCGCCATGGTGAATAACGCCCGTGCAGGGGTAACGCTCATGCGTGACATGAGCGCTGGAGACCAGGGCGCACTTTCCGCCCTCACTCCCCGTTTTGCTGAAGACAGCGTAGAGTGTTCGCGCAACTGGTCGGTTTATGACGAACATTACAAGCACGGCGACATTGGCTATGCCTATGAGGCCTGGAAATACCTGTTTGAGTATTGCCCTGAGCTTACTATAAACATTTATGTCCACGGTATCCCCATTGTGAAGTTCCAGTATGACAATGAAACGGATCCTGAAAAGAAGCAGGAATGGCTTGACCTTTTGATGAAGGTTTATGACCAACGGATTGAACATTTCGGAAGGGAGGGGTACGTGCTGGGGCGCAAGGCCGTCACGCTATACCAGCTTCAGCCCGACGCCACGGAGGCCCTCTATGAGATGACCAGTCGCAGCCTTGAGCTGATGGGTGACAATGCCGAAAGCCCCGTGCTTCAGATTCATTTTCTTTCTGCCGCTCGCCTGGTGGATGCCGGTGTCCTTGAAACCGAGAAGCTGGTGGAGATCTTTAGCGAGGTCATGGAAACCATTGATTTCAACCTGGCCCAGGACCCCGAAGACAAAGGATATTATCAGAACACCCGCAGTACCATCCTGACCCTGTTTAAGCCCTATGGAACCTGTGAGAACCTCACCACAATCTTTGAGCGCCGGTTTAATGAGAATCCTGACAACACCGCACTGATGACGCAGATTGCACAGATGCTCGATCAGGCCGGTTGCCTCGACAGTGAACTGTACTTCAGGGTTACTGAACGCCTGTACCAGATTGAGCCCGATGCCGGCAAAGCAGCCCTTTTGGGACGGCTTGAAACCAAGCGTGAAAATTATGAAAACGCCATTGAATATCTGCAGCAGGCGGCCAACCTTTACGAGGGCAACGGAAGCACACAGCAGGATAACCTTTTTCGGACTTACTGGCAAATGGCCGACATGAGTTACCGGCAGCTGGAACTGCCTTCAAAGGCCAGGGAGTATGCGCTGAAGGCCCACGAGGCAAAGCCCACCGATGGCCGCCCCTTGGTTTTGATTGGCGAGATGTATGTGGCAAGTGCCAGCTATTGTGGTTCCGACGAGTTTGCTAAAAAAGCCGTATACTGGGCTGCTGTCGATCAATTTGCAGAAGCTGCAAGGGTGGCTGAAGACCCCGACGTTAAAGAAAAAGCACAACAACTGGCTGATGCTTACCGCGAATATTTCCCCAACAACGAGGAGATCTTCTTTTATGGACATACCGTTGGTGCAACTTACCGGGTGAATTGCTGGATCAACGAGACAACCGTGATCAGGGCCCGCTAGAGGCATTTAACAGTTTACTTCCTTTTCAGGAGGGTTACAAACTTTTTTACGTATTCAGGCATTTGCTTCGACCGGTACTGCACCACAAAGCGGGGATGGTCGAGGGGAATGATCTTTTTGAACAGGTCATGTTCGCGGTTCATTTGCTCCAAAAAGCGAAAGTTCTTTCCTGAGCCCAGGCAGAAGCAAACATCGGTATGGATGCCCATGCTGATGTGCGTCCTGACCGATTGCAGCATAAAGTTATACAGCGAAGCCTGAAGCTTTGGATCGTCGTAATAATTGTAGTTCACCTCCTTGCCCCGTTCATTGATCCTGACGAATCCCAGGGGGCTGACCGAATTGATATAGAAATCACCATAAAAAGCATCCACACCGCCATAGGCATCGATGACCTCGTAAACAAAAACAGAGGAGGGCTCGTGGGTGCTAATCCCCCTGATTTGCAGGCCGCATTTTTCCACAAGCCGTTTGGTGTCGGTAAAGGGGATGCCCGTGACCCCAGCCCCGAAGCGTCCGGGATTGATCCCCAGGATCAGGTGCCGCTGGCGCTGGTCGTTGTAATATTTCCGGTAGAAAGCCGAAGATACTTCCAGGGCCTCGGGGTTTTCCCTGAAGGGATTCATAACCCTTATTCCGTCTGGTAATGCCTGGTCAAAGTTTAAATTCGTATTGTAAGCGATCACTCTTTCGGCAAAGGTTTCCATAGCCACATCTTTCATTGTGGTTAAAAAAATCAGAAAAAAATTTAAATCAACCTAAATAAAACGCTAAGATAATGCGGTTCCGTTTCTTTTTTGCAAAGCCCCGGACGAGGATGAGGAAATAAGTGTTCGGTTCCGGACAAAAGGCCACAAAACCGAACACTTTTTAGCGAACAATTGGCTTAATAGTGACCGATTCATACAGCGGTGTGTTTTTTAAAAACCTTAAAACCAATGAATTATAATTTATGGCACAGCTTTAGTGTACTACATGAGTAGTACAGTAAGCAACAAACCAACAAAAACATAAAGTCATGAAAAAAGTAATCTTCACCACCGCACTGATCATTTTGGCCACCACCTTTAGCCAAGCCGCCGCTCCTAAAAAATTGCTGACCTTCAAAGATGCACTCGGAAGAGTTCTTACCATGCCCGCTTTTGAGGAAGCCGCAGAAGAAGAAGCTTTCCCCTTCGACCAGAAAGCCATTTTCGACAGCATCCAGCAGGAACGCAACAACCAGGTTTTCGATATCTCAAGGATGAGCAAACCCGAAGAAGAAGTGGATGACATCCCTGCCGAACTGAAAGGCGTTATTGCCAGGTAAAAGGATTGAGTCCGTTTTCTAAAGACCCTTTGCAACCATCATCATAATTTTCTTCATGTTAAAAGGCGGTACCGGTTTTCCGGGACCGCCTTTGTTTTTATTCTGAAGGTTTCCTTTGATGAGGGCCAATTTTCAATTTAAATTGCCTTCAGGGTAATAGTTAATACGGAGTTTATTCGGTTTAAACCGTATTAACTCCGTATTAACTCCGTATTAACTATGAGTCTGGTTTGTTCAAAATACTGGGGAAGCCACTAACTGTGCCTGGCTAACTGCCAATTCAGAAAGCCAAATTAATAAGTGATCCCCTGTACCAGAAATTATGGCAGACAGGTTTTTTAATAAACACTTCTGAAGTTTTCAAATTCCTTAACCCTGTGCATATTTAAAAACAACCAGGGAACTCATCTGCTTTAGACAGGGAATAGCTTTAGACTGAAACGTGATGGGATGTTGAGTTTAATTAGCCCTAAAAGGAAACCTGCCTGATGAAATCTTGCAGTTTCAATCTTTCAGAAAGCCAGATAGAAAAATTTCCACTGGGAACACGGTTTGGGCTTCCCGGTTTGCCATTCGGGGAAGCCAAAAAGACATGTCCGTTAATCATTCGGTTTTCAGGCTATCGATTGGGTTTGCCCTTGCTGCCGAAATGCTTTGAGAAAGCATTGCCATGCTGCCGACAATCCCTGCCATAAGGGTGGCTGCAACAAACAGCCACCAGTGCTTCCAAAGGTCGATCTGGAAGGCAAAATTTGATTGCCACCGGCTCACCACATAAAAGGCCACGGGCCAGGCAATCAGGTTTCCAATGAGCAGCCAGCGGCCCAATTCGCCAAACAGTTTTAAAACAATACTATTGACAGATGCACCAAGGGTTTTGCGGATACCGATTTCTTTTATTTTTTGAGCTACGGTAAAAGACGTAATGGCAAATAAGCCCATGAAAGAAATGATGATGGCCAGCACAGCAGCAGCGGTGATCAGCTTGTTGACCCGTTCTTCCTTCTGATACATTTGCTGGAACATTTCATCAACAAATTGATAATCAAAACGGTAATTCGGATCGATCTCTTCAAATTTATTGCTTAAATACGCAAGGGTTCCCGGGATGTTATCCGGGCTTATCCTGATACTTATTTTATAAAAGCTGGGTTGATTCATTGACAGTACGAGGGGGTCGATCTCATTGTGCAGGGACAGGAAGTTATAATCAGCAACCACGCCAATGATTTTTCCTGACATTGTATTTACGACAATATCTTCTCCGACGGGGTTTTCCAGGGCAAGTTTCCGGACTGCCGTCTCATTGATGATAAACGCTGCCGTATCGGTTCGCATTTCAGGGTTAAAATCGCGCCCCTCGACTATTTTCATGCCAAAAGTTTGCACATAGCCATGTTGAATGCGGTTTTCATGGATCATGATGGCAGAGGTTGCATCCTCCCCCTGGAGGTGACAGTTCTGGATGCTGCGGTCTTCGCCGGGAACGCTTTGCGAAGCGGTGATGCTTTTAATGCTTGGGTTTTGCATTAATTCAGCCTTAAGGCTTTGATAGGAAAGACGTACGGGGTCTGTCAGGTTTTCTATACTTACCACATGTTCCCGATTGAACCCCAGGTCTTTTTGCTTCATAAAGCTCACTTGCTTATGAACCAGCAGCAAGGAGGCAATCAGGAAAATGGATATGGAAAACTGCAGGCTAACCAAAACCTTGCGCAAGGCATGCCCTTTGCCAGCACCGTGCTGTATGCCTTTTAATACAATGATGGGCTGGTAACGCGACAAGTAAAGGGCGGGATACATTCCGGACAACACGCCAATGACAATCACAAAGCCAATGATTCCCGCCAGGAACAGCGGGTCTTTCCAATAAATCAGGGAAAACTTTTCGTCAAGCATTTCTGAGAAAGGCCCGATCAGTAATTCATTCAGGAGTAAAGCCACGATAAAGGCCAGGAAGGCAATCAGCAATGACTCACCAATGAACTGAGAGATAAGGTCTTTTTTCCCTGCCCCTATGACTTTACGGAATCCGATTTCCCGTGCCCGTTTTTCCGATTGGGCGGTCATCAGGTTTACAAAATTGAAAACGGCCACCAGTAAAATAAAAAAAGTGAGGAATGAAAAAATGTAGACATTCATGATGTCTCCCGTACCCCCGGCAGAAAAGGTAAAGCTTGAATACAGGTAAATGTCTTTCAGGGGTTGAAGATCGTGCTTCAGGGTCAGCCCAAGGGGCCCAAACAGCTCATTGATTCGCTGGTCGGTTATTTCAACAACCTTTTGACGGAATGATTCCGGGTCGGCATGTTCTCTCCTGAGCACATAGGTCCGGAAAGACAATCCATTTCGCTTGACGATATTTGATTCTGGTTTCAGGAGGGTTGAAAAGGATGGCAAAAGGTCGTATTGCAGGTGGGAGTTTATAGGCATATCCTTCATCACCCCGGTAATTTTGTAGGTCTCTCCGCTTAGCTTAAGAGTTTGGCCCAACACATCCTGTTTCCCAAAATACCGTTGGGCTGCCCGTTCAGAGATCACAATGGAATGAGGGTTTTTCACGGCAGTAGCGGAATCACCCAGGATGAGGGGAAAATTGAAGATCCGGAAGAATGCGGAATCCACCCAGGCCGTGGTTTGACCGGTAAACCGCTGGTCTTCAATCATGATCGTCTTACGGCCACTGTAATAAACCCTGGTGGCCTGTTCTACTTCAGGCACTTCTTCAAGGAGAAAATCAGCCACCATTCCACCGGTCATATCTGCTGAAATTAATTTTCCATCGTTCATTGAGCCTTCCATGGTCAGGCGGTAGATCCTGTCAGCATTTTCATGAAAGCGATCAAAACTTAATTGATGGAGGACATAGATCATGAGCAGGCTGGCAACGGAAAACCCGATACCCAATCCCAGTATATTGATTACAGAATAGGCTTTGTTTCTTTTCAGGATGCGCCAGGCAGAGCGGAAATAATTCAGGTTCATGGTGCAGTGGTTTTTTATTGGAATGCGAATTGAAAATATTTTTTTTACGAGAAAATTTCTAAGCTTTTGTACGCAAGACCATATGGACAAATTAATTTACTATCTTATTTCATGCCATTAATTCTAATTAATTAAAATTTAGGGCATTAGATTAAAAAAAGATTTTTTAGAATTTGAGATCTTTGTCCGGGAGCGAACACTTTGCAGGCTGTTGGTTTTTTTCCTAAAAAACGGAATGGGAATAGCATGGGTTTTTTTAATAAATTTGACCTTTAACAAAGAGCTTTCACCATGCAAAGGTTATTTTCTTCCATTTCTTTAAGCGGCATCCTCATTGCGGTATCCCTCCTGGTATTTTTCAATGGCTGTAAGAAACAGGAATACGAAGAGCGCATTGTGGGCGTTTGGGATGTGGTTGATGTGACCGACATTGAGCCCGGCCAGGGGGAAGTATGGGAAATGTTTGATAATAACATTGACATTTTTCGCTTTCAGATTGATAATCCTGAAGAACGCTGGCTTCACGACAACGGAAAATATATTGTTGAGCGTAAGGGCACCAAAATGTTTTTGAAACTGGCAAACCTGAATTACTCAACGTTTAACACCAGCTGGGAGATTTTTAAGCTTACAAGCGATAAGTTGGTTATAAGCATAGAGGTTCCGGGAGGTATTTTTTATAAAGAATTTGTAAAAAAAACCGGCAATTAAATATTTATTTGTACCTTTAAGGACTTGTTTTCATGGTTGCAGAGGGAAAACCACTAATCCATTGTGATTGGGTTTTCCCTTTTTTCTTTTTGGTCCGGGCATAATATACAGATATTCAGATGTGTGCAAAGATTAAAACAGAATTTTTCTGCAGCAATTGCGGTGCCCGGTCGGCCAAATGGATCGGGCGTTGTCCTTCCTGCGGTGAGTGGAACACCTACCACGAAGAGGTGCTTCAAAAGGAAAGCGGATCCAGGTCTTATGTCTCGAAGCGCGAAGGGGGCAGCCGGCCCAGGCTTATACACGAGATTGAGGCGAGCCATGAAAAAAGGCAGTCATCGGGCAGCAATGAACTCGACCGTGTGCTGGGCGGAGGGATTGTCCCCGGAGCCCTGATGCTCATCGGGGGAGAACCGGGCATCGGCAAGTCGACATTGATGTTGCAGATTGCCCTGCAGATCAAAAATACCAAAGTCCTGTACATCTCGGGCGAGGAGAGTGATTTGCAGCTGCGAATGCGGGCTACCCGGCTAGGGCACGATCACGCTGAATGCTATATCCTGACCGAAACAGATACTTCCGTTATTTTTAAGCACATTGAAGACCTCGTTCCTGAAATGGTGGTCATCGACTCCATTCAAACCCTGACCACCCCTTCCATTGAGTCGTCGGCAGGAAGCATTTCCCAAATCAGGGAAACCGCCGCTGAGTTTCAGCGTTATGCCAAGGAAAGCGCCGTTCCGGTGTTCCTGATCGGGCACATTACGAAGGACGGATCGCTGGCTGGACCTAAGATCCTGGAGCATATGGTCGACACGGTGCTTCAGTTTGAGGGCGACCATAACCACGTTTACCGTATTTTGCGGGCCGCCAAGAACCGTTTTGGAAGCACCAGCGAGCTGGGCATTTTCGAGATGCGTGGCAATGGCTTGCGCGAAGTGGCAAACCCTTCAGAGATCTTGTTGTCGCAGCGTGATGAAGAAGTGAGTGGGGTGACCATCTCGGCTACCATTGAAGGCCAGCGCCCCATCCTGATTGAGGCACAGGCATTGGTAAGTTCTGCCGCTTACGGAACGCCACAACGGTCCTCGAACGGCTTTGACTTCAAGCGCCTGAACATGCTCCTGGCTGTGCTCGAGAAAAGAAACGGCTTCAGGATCTCTGCCAAGGATGTGTTCCTGAACATCACGGGAGGCATTAAAGTGGACGATCCCGCCATTGACCTGGGGGTGATTTGCGCCGTGCTGTCGTCCAATGAAGACATCCCCATCAGCGGGAAGGCCTGTTTTGCAGCCGAGGTGGGGCTTACCGGCGAGATCCGTCCTGTAACCCGCATTGAGCAGCGCATTACAGAGGCCGCCAAACTGGGCTTTGAGGAGATCTTTGTTTCCAAATATAATATGAAGGGCCTTGAGAAAAAGGAATTTGGAATCCGCATCCACCCGGTGAATCGCATTGACCAGGTTTTCAGGCTGCTGTTCGGATAAGATGTCTGGATACCACATAATTCGGGCGTAATATTTCCAGCCCGGATTTCAGCGCATCTTTTTACAATAAATCTTTCAGTGCATGCTGGATTTCGGGAAACTGAAACCTGAAGCCTTCATCCAACAGTTTTTTGGGCAGGGCTTCCTGTCCTTGGGTGAGCATCATGGCCCCATCGCCAAATACCAGCCGGAGGGCAAAAGCAGGTACCGGGAAAAAAGCGGGCCGACCCAGGGTACGCGCAATGGCCTGCGACAGTTGCTGATTGCTTACAGGCTGGGGCGTGCAAATGTTTAGCGGTCCCGAAAGGGTTTCGTTTTCCAGGGCAAACCTGAAAATTTGCAGCACATCGTCCAGGTGTATCCAGGATATCATTTGTTTGCCGGAAGCGATCCTGCCCCCGATAAACAGCCGGAAGGGGAGAGCCAGTTTGGGAAGTGCACCCCCCTGTTTTCCCAGCACAATGCCAAAACGGAAATTCAGCACACGGACTTCCTCTGGAGCCTTTGCTGCAGCCGCTTCCCAGTCCTTGCAAACTTTTCCCAGGAAGTTGCCCGCCACTTCTTTGCGGTCTTCGGTAAAAACGCCCTGGGTGGGGTAAATGCCAATGGCAGAAGCACAGATGAACGTGCGGGGTTTCTTTTCAAGCCGGCCCATGGCATTGACCAGGTTGCGGGTGGTGATGATGCGGCTGTCGTAAACCTCCTGTTTGTATTTTGGCGTCCAGCGTCCGATAATGGGGGCTCCTGCCAGGTGAATCACCACCGCGGCCCCTTGGATCCGTGCGGACAGGTTTTCGGGAGAACCGTATAAATCTTTTCGCGAAAGGGAAACGACCTCATAGCCCATTCCCTTCAGCCAAGCGGTTACGGCTTTTCCCTGGAAACCACTGCTGCCACTGATTGCTGCTTTCATAGCATTCGGATTAAGGTTGTTTTTTTGGTTTTAAAGGGTCATTAGGTGCTGTTTATTCAAAACCGGAGCATCCTTAATGGTTTTAAAGTCGCCATCAATCTTCATCAAAGAACAGGTTCACATATTTTACACCCGGCACCTCCTTTATGCGGGTAATCAGCGTTTTGCCCTTTTCACGGTCTTTCAGGCCCAGATAGTATGAGAATTCAATTTCATCGCTGTGCTCATCACCGATGGTTTTGACGTTTACCAGCTTAAAGTTTCGGCAATGGCTTCTAAAGATCTCACTGAAAGGGTTTTCGGGCAGGTCTGGATTGTGGGCGGTGATCTGAATCAGGTACTCCCGGCTGTTGGGCAGTGAAAGATCAAATTTCATCACCACAAAGTAAACCGTCCCTACAAAAAGGGTCCCCACAATGGCAATGGAGTAGAGTTTAACCCCTGCCGCAAGGCCAATGGACAGGGCGAAAAAGATAAACATGATGTCGGATGCATCCTTGACCGCCGTACGGAAACGAATGATGGACATGGCACCCACCATCCCGAAGGCACGGGCCAGGTTGTTGCCAATAACCATGATCACGATGGCAGTGATCATGGTTAAAAGAATCAGGGAAACGGTAAATGAACTCGAGTAGTTGAGCCCGCGGTAGGTATAGCGGTAAAGCAGGGCAATAAACAAACCGCACAGGAGGGCCACCATCACATTGGCCAACACATCCCATACGGTAATGGTAAAAGTGAATATCTCCTGAAATTCTGGTACCATAATGAAGCTTTTAATAGTTTGTGGAAGGGCTGCCTGTTGTATTGTGGGCGTCGATGCCCAGGGTGTATTTTGACAGGGCTTCGTTGCGCAGCCGAAATTCCTGTATGATCGAACGGGCCCAGCGTGGCATCTTTTCGGTGAAATATTTTATTTCAAGAATAAAATGACTGGGGAAAAATTTGCGCAGCCCCTCTTCCAGGAAAAGCTGGGAGGTCTGGGGAAACATCCGGCTCCGCAGATTTTTATCGAAAGTGACCCTGACCCCTGGGTCCAACAGGCCGTGATAAGCCTCGCGCTCATAAGCAATAAGGCAGGTTGGTACCAAATGTTTGCTTTTCAGATGGAAGAGAAAACGCGCTGCATCTTCGTGGGCGGAAGCTTTTTCGGTGGAATTTTCAACATAAGATTCCACATTTCCGGATAAGAGCAGGTCATCCAAATTCGGATAATCGACAAATGCCCGGTGTTTTTTTATTTTGTTGCCGATCTTTCGTTTGATCTCCAGCACGACCTGTTCTTCCGGTTCAGGCCCGTGATAGCCACGCACCCTGAATTTGCGCCGATTGAAAATACCCCCCAGTTTCTCGTAATAGGTTTCCAGCTTCCGGTTGTCAAAATAAATACTGCGAACGGTATATTGTGAAAGTCCCTCCGGGTTGTCGCGTACAAAAATATCGGGCCTGACGAAAGCATTTACCCTGCTTCTGAGAGGGTCGAGCAGCCTGTTAGGGACAAGATATTTATGTTCGTTGCGAAGCATGCGTTAATTGGCGTAAATGGTTTTTAATAAGCGCCTGGCATATTCGCGAAGGGTGATTCTGCCGGTCTCGATCTCGGCCTGAATGAGCATCTTGGGGAAAATATAGGAGGGATGCTGGTCGAGCACTGCGGTGATGAAAACATTCTGGCGGCGGTTGATGATCTGAACCGAATTGCCTATGGCTGCGATGGTAGCTTGCACGGGTTCCTCCCGGGTTTCCGGGCTCAGGGTAATTTTCTGCCCGGTTTGGATATAGGGGAGGTGGTGGGTTTCAACGGGAAGCACCACGATAAAAACGGAGTCGTCGGCAATGCGGATGATTTTTTCGGAAGTGATAATTTCAGGCCCATCGCGCAGAATAATGCCTGAAAAAGGGGCCTGGATGATGAAGGCGTCCAGGCGTGATTGCGTTTGCTGAATCTGGGATTCAAGCGAGCGGATCTCGGCCCGCACCAGTTCCAGTTGTTCGGGTTTAGCACCAGCTTGTATGGCTTCATATTCTGAGCGCGCAATTTGAAGGGCCATTCGCTTGACCTCGAACTCGTTTCGGGCAAGTTCATGGTCCTGGGGCGAAATCACCTTTTCCTCCAAAAGACGCTCAGCCCGCTCATACAGTTTTTCCTGGGTTTCAAATTCTTTTTCTGCCAGTTCCATGCGTTCGCGGGCGACCGCTACATCTTCGGCCCGCTCGCCGGAAGCATACATCTCAAGCAAACGGCGGTTCACATCCAGTTGCCCGGTAAGCTGCATCAGCAATCGCTGTTCCTCATTGGAGCGTAAAAAACCTATGGTATCATTTTCATTCACTCTTTCAGCGTCGAATACGTTCGGGTGAAGGACAAACTCACCGTGGTCTCCCCGTTGAAACTCAGTGATGGCATGATATGCAACAGCGTGATTGAAGTTGTCGTGCAGCGTATGGGTAAGGAGCCCGTCATCGGCTTTAGCCAGGACCCATTCACGGATGGGATAGATTATTCCCTGGCTCCTGACCCCATAGGATATCTTGATCAGAGGCAAAAAAAATAAACTGGCGAGAATGACCAAAATCAAAATGGCCAGAAAAACCTTTAATTTCATAATTTAATGTACCCCTATCTTCCTATGTGGATTCAATAAAACAGCTTGAAAATATACAGGATCGCTCTGCACAAAGTTAATCATACTGGTCAAGTCTGCCTAAAGCATACGGCTGAATTGATAAAGTTTCTAAATCTTTTCAGGAAAGAGGCGGGAAATAGACGTATCTTATTTTCAGATTGATTACTTTTGCATTTACTTCATTATTGTCGGTTTTGAAGGCAATTAAATAAGATTATTCCAATGATGCAACCAATCAGGAAAAAAGGGCTTTTTTTCTTGCTGTCTTTTATTCTTTTTCCAGGGCTTGCCGTTAATGGCCAGGACCCATGGAGTTTAAAAGACTGTGTAGATCATGCCCTGAAAAACAACATTCAAATCAAGCAGCAAAAGCTTAGCGTTGAGATTGCCGAAGAGAATTTACTGCAGACGCGTGCCAATCAGCTTCCCAGCATCAATGCCAACGCTTCGCACGGCTATAACTTTGGTCGAACGATTGACCCGTTTACCAATGAATTTGCCACAGAAACCGTTCGTTCGAACAACTTTAGCCTGAGCACCGGGCTCAACCTCTTCAGTGGTTTACAGGTCCGCAATACCATTGCGCAGAACCGCCATGAGCTGGAAGCCTCCCGCTTTGATGTGGAAAAGATAGAGAATGACATTTCGCTTGCTGTTGCCTCAGCTTATCTGCAGATTCTGTTTGCGCGGGAACTGGTGGAAGTTACGGCAAGCAACCTGGAGGTCAGCCGGCAACAGGTGGATCATACCCGCCGGCTGGTGGAGGCAGGCACCTTGGCAAGGGGCAGCCTTTATACCATAGAAGCCCAAGCCGCTTCGGAGGAACTTCAACTGGTCAATGCCGAAAACCAGCTCGATATTGCCTATCTGAACCTGGCACAGCTGCTCGACCTTGAAGATTATAGTAATTTTGAAATTGAGGTTCCGGAGATTGAAATAGAGACTTTTGGGGAAACGGAACATAGTCCCCTGCAGATCTATACGACCGCTGTGAACAGCCAGCCGGAAGTACGTTCGGCCGAACTGCGTGTTGCCAGTGCTGAACGGGGCGTGAAGATTGCCCAGGGGGGTCGCAGCCCCATGCTGAGCTTTCGCGGAAATTACGGAACAGGATATTCGGGCGCCAGCCGTGAGATTACCGACGTAATGATCGGTGAGCCCCAGCAAATTGGTGAAACGGAAGGCGGAGAACCCGTTTTCGCACCCTCTTTGGACTACCTGACCCAGATCAAGCCTTTTGGCGACCAGCTGGAAGACAACCTGAACCGCAGCCTCGCATTTGTGCTTACCATTCCCATCTTTAACAACTTCCAGACCAAGGCAAGTATTAGCCGTTCGCGCATCGCCCTTGAAAATGCCAACCTGAATCAGCAGCTGGTGCGGGTTCAGTTTTTTAAAAACGTTCAGCAGGCACATGCTGATGCACAGGCCGCCCTCAAAAGGTACACTGCCACCATCAAAAACGTACAGGCCCTGGAAGAAGCCTTTCGGTATACCGAACAGCGCTTCAGTCTGGGGATGGTAAACTCTTTGGAATATAACGATGCTAAAAACCGTTTGAGCGCTGCACAGTCTGATCTGCTGCAGTCGAAATACGAATATGTATTCCGCACCAAAGTGCTTGATTTTTATTTAGGTGTTCCGTTAAGTTTATAAAAATTGCAACCCTGAAAATAGTATCCGATGAAAAATAAAAAATTGCTCAGAATCGTCCTGATCGTTTTGGCGGTATTGGTGGTGTTTCTGATCGTAGGCAGTAAGGCAGGCTGGATTGGCAGCCAGGAAGGCACCCGTGTTTCCACGGAGGAGGTGACACCCCGTAACATTGTAGAAATCGTGACCGCAAGTGGGAAAGTGCAGCCGGTAACGGAAGTCAAGATCAGTCCCGATGTATCGGGAGAGATCATTGAGTTGCCGATCCGCGAGGGAGATTTCGTTAAGCGGGGCGACTTGTTGGCGAAGATCAACCCCGACCTGTATCTCTCGGCGCTTGACCGTGTGGCTGCCTCCGTAAATACCAGCCGTGCCAACCTGGCTAATGCAAGGGCCCGTTCCTCACAGGCTGAAGCCCAGTTTATCAATGCTACCTCAAGTTACAACCGCAATCAGCAATTATACGATCAGGGTGCCATCTCCGACTCGGAATTTGAAGCTGCCCGGGCGCAATACCTGGTGGCACAGGCCGAAGTAGAGGCCGCCCGTCAGAGTGTTGTTGGTGCCGAATACCAGGTAAAAAGCGCTGAGGCCTCTTTGAAGGAAGCCCGCGAGAGCCTGGCAAAGACCAGCATCTTTGCTCCAATGGATGGGACGGTATCGCGCCTCGATGCTGAGATCGGCGAAAGAGTGGTCGGTACCTCGCAATTTGCCGGGACAGAAATCCTGCGCATTGCCAACCTGAATCAAATGGAGGTGTTGGTGGAGGTGAATGAGAACGACATCATCAGGGTGCACGAAGGCGACACGGCCAGCATTGAGATCGATGCATTTTTGGGTAAAAAATTCCAGGGTGTGGTTACGGCCATTTCCAACTCTGCCCAAGTGGAAGGCTTAACCGTTGATCAGGTGACCAATTTTGAGGTGAGGATCGAAATCCTTACCGAGTCGTATCAGGATTTGGTTTCAGAAGACCAGCCGCACCTTTCTCCCTTTAGGCCAGGCATGTCAGCCACGGTTGACATTCGTACTCAGCGCGTGCATGATGCCCTTTCGGTGCCGATTCAGGCCGTTACTACCCGTCAGGAAGAAACCCCCAGGGGCGATAGCATCCAGGCTCCGCCTGAAACTCCCCAAAGTCCCCAGGAGTATGTTTTTCTTCTTAAAGACGGAAAAGCGGTACTTCAACCGGTTACAACAGGTATTCAAGATTCACAGTACATTGAAATAAAGTCTGGACTGGAAGAAAAGCAAGAGGTCATTACTGGTCCATATCGTGCCATTTCGCGCGAATTAAAGGATGGTGATGCAGTGATTAAAACCGAACGCCAGGAATTGTTTGGGGAGAATTAAGCTTGCAAAGACTTATGGCCAATCTTTTGTGCATTGAAACTTCTACCCGGGTTTGTTCAGTGGGTATTCTGCGTGATGGGGATCTGCTGTCGATCCGGGAGGACCAAAGCATGAATTATTCCCATTCGGCTGTCCTGACGGTATTCATTGAGAACGTGCTGAACGAATCCGGGCTCACCGCCAAAGACCTCGACGGAGTAGCCGTAAGCCAGGGCCCAGGGTCCTACACAGGTTTGCGCATTGGGGTCTCGGCAGCCAAAGGTGTCTGCTATGCCCTCGACATTCCCCTGATGGCCATTGACACCCTTCAGGCCATGGCAAGCCTGTGTCTTGAAACGAAAACAGAAGCACTGAATGCCCATCCCAATGCTGATCTTCCTCTTTTGCTTTGCCCCATGATCGATGCCCGTAGGATGGAAGTGTATCATGCATTGTTTGACACGAAACTTAAACACGTGGAGCCCACCCAAGCTAAAGTGGTCGAGGAGGGCTCCTTCGAGGAATGGCTCAGTCGCTATCGTGTGGCTTTCTTTGGGGATGGGGCTTCCAAATGCAAAACCCTGTTACAGCATCCCAATGCCCTGATTTTTGATGATGTCTTCCCCTCAGTGAAAGGCATGATGACCCAGACTACGGAAAAATTTCAAGCCTCTGCCTTTGTTGATGTGGCTTATTTTGAGCCTTTTTACCTGAAAGATTTTGTGGCCGGAATTCCCAAAGTGAAAGGCCTGTATCGCTAATTTTTTACCTTTGTAAAAAAGAAGCCTGATGAAATTAAACCTTCCTTCTTTTCTGAAGAACAAATACATCATCGCCCTTGTGGTGATGGTGGTTTGGCTTGCTTTTTTCGACAAGAACAACCTGATTCAGCAATGGCGCATGCGTAAGCAATTGATTGAGCTGCGTCGCGACAAGAACTACTATTCTGAAGAAATTGAACGGGACAGCACTTCAATCCGCGAGCTTAAGGAGAATCCGGAAGCCTTGGAAAAGTATGCGCGTGAAAACTACCTGATGAAAAAGGAGGACGAGGAAATTTTTATCATCGCAGAAGACTGAATCAAGCTGGGTCCACATCCAGGATGACCCTTATCCGCTTAAAGGCCGGATCGGCAAGAAAAAAATCCACTATTTCACTGAGCTTATCTTTGCTGGCGCTGAGTTTTGCATCGCGCTCCAGTTTTACCATCATGTTTTTCATGTACTGGTTCCTGATGCGTGATACCGGGGGATACTCGGGTCCCAGCACCTTTTTGGGGAAATGTTTGCGGAGGCGTTGTGAGAGCTCGTCGGCAGCCTGGTTGACCACACTGGCATCACGGTGCAAAACAGTCACCCGGATCAGCCTGAAAAAAGGCGGGTAATGGAAGCGTTGGCGTTCCATGATCTGGGTGTGGTACATCGATTCGTAATCGTTGGCTACCACTTGCTTGATGATGGTGTTCTGGGGGTTCCAGGTCTGGATGATCACCTTTCCGCGTTTCTGGTCGCGGCCGGCACGCCCGCTTACTTGGGCCATCAGCTGAAAGGCCCGTTCGTGAGCCCTGAAATCAGGAAAGTTCAGCATGTTGTCGGCATTGAGAATGCCTACTACACTCACATTGTTGAAGTCGAGGCCCTTGCTGACCATCTGGGTGCCCACCAGGATATCGATCCTGCGTTCTTCAAAGTCATTGATAATCGAACTGTAGGCGTTTTTCGAACGGGTGGTGTCCAGGTCCATTCGGGAATTGGTGGCTTCCGGGAAAAACACCGGCAGTTCCTCTTCAATTTTTTCGGTCCCGAACCCTTTTAGTCTCAGGTTGGTTGAGTTGCATACCGGACAATTGCTGGGTTGGGTAATGGTATACCCGCAATAATGGCACTTTAACTTGTTGATCTTTTTGTGATAGACCAGGCTCACATCGCACTGCTTGCACTCAGGGATCCAGTTACAGGCTTCGCATTCCAGCCGGGGAGAGAAGCCTCTTCGGTTCTGGAACAGGATCACCTGCTCCTTATTGGCCAATGCTGTTTGGATGCTCTCATAAAGCATGGAAGAAAAGTGTGACTTCATTTTCCTGTTTCGTGACTCCTGCCGCAAATCGGCCACGATGATCTCGGGCATCTTTACCCCGCCGTGGCGGTGATTCAGATCCACATACCCGAACTTTCCTGTCTGTGCATTGAAAAAGGTCTCCAGGGAAGGGGTGGCCGACCCGAGCAATACTTTAGCCCCATGCATCCTGGCCAGATATATGGCAGCATCCCTTGCCTGGTATCTGGGGGCAGGGTCATGCTGTTTAAAACTAGGCTCATGTTCCTCGTCGACAATGATAAGCCCCAGCTTACTATATGGCAGAAACATGGCAGAGCGCGGCCCCAGAACCAGGTCGTAGCGGATCACCTTGTTGTGTGAAACGATGCCTCCCAGCAATAGGTTGTTCCATACTTCGATGCGCTCACCGGCGCTGAAACGGGAATGATACACCCCTGCCCGATCACCAAAGTGTCGCTGAAGCCGGTTGATGATCTGTGCTGTCAGGGCGATTTCAGGGAGGAGGTAAAGCACCTGCATCCCTTGCTCAATGTATTCGCGGATAAGCTTGATATAAATCTCCGTTTTGCCACTCGAGGTTACCCCGTGAAGTAAGGTAATATCGTGATGCTGGAAGCTTTGATTGATCTCTTTCCATGCTGCTTCCTGATGTTCGTTGAAAACCACCATATCCTTTTTTGCATCCTGATGACTGAAGTGGCTGACCTGTTGTGTATAGGTCTCAAAAACGCCTTTCCCAATCAGGGCTTTCAATGCCGCCGGGCCTCCTTTTACTGTAGCGGTCAGTTCTTTTTGCAGGACCTCAGCCGGATGGGGCTCATAACGACGCGACAGGCGAATAAAGCTGATCAGCAGTTCCAGTTGTCGCGGAGCTTTTCGTTCAGTCTGATCGAAGACCTCTTTAAGCTTTTCTTCAATGGCATATTCGGTTGTAAGCTTTACAAGGGTTTCCGTTCGGGGTTGCCACGGGTCATCGAGGCTGTCCTGCATCACGATCATCCCTTTTTCGATCATCCCTTTCAGCAGGGGAAGCACCTTGGGAAGCCCGGCAATGCCTGAGGCCTCACTCAGGCTCATTTCCTTCTTGTTTTTGAGGGCCTGCAGCAGGGCAAACTCCTTTTCGCTGATTTCTTCGGTTTCTAAGTCAGCCTGGGGATGCAACAAAATTTTTGTTTCGCCCGAAAGCTTCATGGCAGGTGGAAGGGCTGCATTCATTACCTCCCCAAGGGTGCAGAGGTAATAATTGGCAATCCACTCCCAGAACAGGAACTGATCTTCTTTCACTACGGGCTCGTCATCCAGCAGCGAGAGGATGTACTTGGCCTGAAAATCGCGCGGAGGTTGGGTGTGAACGTTCCTTACGAGCCCTGCGTAAACCTTGCGTGAGCCAAATTGAACCACTGCACGCTGACCCACCCGGATCTGCTCGTTGAGCGACTGTGGCACCCGATAGGTGAACAGGCCTTTTAAAGGCAGTGGCAACAGGATATCGGCAAAAAGGGTCAGACGCTCCATAAAAAAAGAAGTCATTTTAATGTCCCGGGGGAAATCAAAATTACTTCTTTTTGGAGACTTTCAGTGCGCTGTTGGGGTATGGCTTTAGTCTCCCATGCAAATGCCGATTCCCCTGGCGGTTTTTACCAGGTCAGAGTCGGGGTCCACAAAATTGTACTGGGTGATGGCCTCAGTGAAAGGTACAGAAACAATATTGGGATGGCGGTAAGCCACCATTTTCCCGAATTCCTGCTTAAGGACCATTTCAAATGCTTTAGCCCCAAATTGTGTAGCCAACACACGGTCGTAGGCAATGGGCGTTCCCCCGCGCTGCAGGTGACCCAGCACGGTTTCACGCATATCGGTTTCAAGGCCTGCAGTCTTCAGGTCGTGGATCAGTTTTGATGCCACTCCGCCCAAACGTATGTTTTCATAACCGACCTCAGAGCTCTCCTCGTAATACATCTCACCGTTGACTTGTTTGGCGCCTTCGGCGATGACAATGATGGCATAGCCACGTCCGCGGTGAAAGCGGCTGTAGATCTTGTCCATTACCTTGTTGAGGTCATAGGGGATCTCGGGGATCAGGCACACATCGGCACCCCCCGCCACGGCGCTGTGCAAGGCAATCCAGCCTGCATAACGGCCCATCACTTCCAGTACCAGTACCCTGTTGTGGCTGGCTGCCGTGGTCACCAGTTTGTCAACGGCCGTGGTAGCTTCCTGGACGGCAGTTTGAAAACCAAAGGTGAAGTCGGTGGCCGAAAGGTCGTTGTCAATGGTTTTGGGTACTCCGATAACGTTGAGGCCTTTTTCGAAGAGAGCCTGCGATATGCGCTGGGAGCCATCGCCCCCGATGTTGATCACGGCATCCACTCCAAGGTACTGAAGCCTGCGAAGCATCTCGTCAGAACGATCGGCTTCGCCCCAGCTTCCGTCGGGGTTTTTAATGGGCCATGCAAAAGGGCCTCCCTTGTTGGTGGTTCCAATAATCGTACCTCCGCGAATATGGATGCCCGCTACTTCTTTTTCAGTGAGCACTACAATTTCATTGGGCTCATTCAGGATGCCATCAAAGGCATTGATGCTTCCTACCACTTCCCAGTCGCGTTCCTTGGCGGCACGCAGAACAATGGCACGTATGACCGCATTCAGACCGGGACAGTCGCCACCACCGGTGGCTACCAATACTCGTTTTCTCATGGATATGTTTTAAATAATGCTGATGTCAAAAAATTAAAATGGATGGGAAATGGACAAACTTCCACAACTTAAATAAAAGAGGTGCAAAGATATGAAAAAATCAGCAGTTAGGAATGCTTCACTAAGCTGCCTTATTCTATCCTTTTTCTTTTCGGGCGGGTTGAAATCACGTGATCTTTATGTGACCCCTTAAACAATTCAAACACCATGAACTTGCATTCCAGGGCGCCATTGAAGACGGTCGTCCGTGAAATGGGTTTCAACCCAATGGACTTCATGGCGGGTACATCGGAGGTGATGATTCCCGCCTTGTATCCGGGGTAGTTGTTTTTCAGGGTATCACCAATGGAACGGTAGAAGTCGGGCAAGTCCTCCTGTTTCATGCGCTGCCCATAAGGAGGGTTGAGCAACACCCAGCCGCCCCCAGCGGGTGGATGGAACTGAAAAAATTCCTGCCGTTGCAGTTTGATCTGACCCATCAACCCGGCCTCCATAATGTTTTTACGGGCGATGTCGATCACTTTGACATTCATGTCGGAAGCCATAATGGTAATGCGGCTGCCAACGCGCTGGCTTTGGGCTTCGCTTTTAACGGTTTCCCACAATTGCGGGTCATAATCGTTCCATTGCTGGAAGCTGAAATGCCTCCTGAGACTTCCTGGGGAAATGTTGTTGGCCATCAGGCCGGCCTCTATGGAGAAGGTCCCGCTGCCACACATCGGGTCAACAAAGTTCGACTGCTTGTCCCAGCCTGACAGCATGATCAGGCCAGCCGCCAGCACTTCGTTCAGGGGAGCACCGCCGCCTTCCCCCCGGTAACCTCTTTTGAACAGTGGCTCCCCACTGCTGTCGAGCGACACCACGCAGCGGTTGTCGTTCACATAAATGTTCAGCCTGATGTCAGCTTCATCGCGGCTTACGCTGGGCCGTTCACCAGTCTTGTCGCGGAAAGCATCGACAATGGCATCCTTGCTGAGTTGCGACAAGAAAAGGGTGTTGGTAAAGATTTCGCTGCGGGCGGCCACTGAATAGATCACAATGGTCTTGTCCACCCCAAAATGTGCGCCCCAGTCAATTTCCCGCATCTGCTGATAGAACTCATCCTGGGTGGAGAAGTTGAAGGTGGCTATCTCGCGGAGCACGCTGATGGCGGTGCGGCAAAACATATTGGCCCGGTAAACGTGTCCCAGGGTTCCGGTAAAGGAAACCCCGCGACGCAACACTCTGGGGCTTTCAACACCCAGTTGTTGAAGTTCTCCGGCGAGCAACTCCTCCAAACCGGTCAATGTTTTTACTACGATTGGGAATGTGTTTTCGCTCACTGGAGTTTTCCGTTAATGATAACCTGTTCTACTTTGTTGCTGCCATAGGCATAGGGCATAAAGGCGTAAGTGGAGATGGGCTTGGTGATGAATACGTTGGCCTTCTTTCCCACTGCTATCGTGCCCAATTCTTCTTCCAGGCCCATGGCGTAGGCCCCGTTCAGGGTCACCGAATGAATGATCTCCTCGGGAACCATCTTAAACTTGATGGCCCCCAGCGCCATCACAAACTGCATATTTCCGGAAGGGGAAGAGCCGGGATTATAGTCGCTGGCCATTGCTACGGGAAGACCTGCATCGATCATCTTACGTGCAGGGGGATATTCCATCCCGAGGAAGAAGGCTGCCCCGGGCAGCAAGGTGGGCATGGTGTCGCTGTTGAGCAGGGCCTTGATCTCATCATCGCCGGTGAACTCCAGGTGATCCACAGAAAGGGCATCATATTTCACCCCCACCTGTATGCCTCCCGAGAAGGCCAGCTCGTTGGCGTGAATCTTCGGCTTAAGGCCATGTTTCAAACCTGCCATCAGCATCCGTTCTGTTTCTTCTGGGGTGAAGAAGCCCCGGTCGCAAAACACGTCGATATAATCGGCCAGCTCTTCACCGGCCACCATGGGGATCATCTCGTTGATGATCAGATCCACATAGGCGCCCTGGTCGTGCTTGTATTCAGCCGGCACGGCGTGTGCTCCCAGGAAAGTGGCTTTGATGGTCAGCGGGCTAAGCTCCTTTAAGGTTCTGATGACCCGCAGCATTTTCAGTTCGCTTTCTGTGGTCAGGCCATATCCACTTTTGATCTCTACAGCGCCGGTGCCCAGCATTTTGATCTCCTCCAGGCGTTCCAGGGCCTGGTCGGTGAGTTCCTGTTCACTGGCCTGCTGCAGTCTGCGAGCCGAGTTGAGGATGCCTCCCCCGCGTTTGGCGATTTCTTCATAAGATAAACCTCTGATCTTGTCGATGTATTCGATCTCGCGACTGCCAGCATAAACAATATGGGTGTGCGAGTCGCAAAAGCTGGGAAACACCATCTTTCCCGTGGAATCAATTTCCTTTACCCCTGATGCCCCGGCACAGGAAAAGAAAGGACTCTTGTTAAAATCTGACATCAGGCCAAAGCCTTTGATCAGGCCGTCTTCAACAAACAACCAGGCGTCTTTTAGTGTGGGCAGGCTGGCCATCTCTTTGCCCGCAACCTTATTGCGGGGTGTGGTTTCCACCTGGATCAGTTCCTTGATATTGCTAATGAGTATCTTCATCTTTGCCTCAATAAAAAAACTGCCCGAAAGCAGTTGTTATGCATTCATACAAAGGTACATAAACTTTTCCTTTTGGCTCAGGGAAAGCACTGGCCAATAAAAAACCAGGGAGGAAAACAAAAAGTCTTCCCGCCCTGGTCTACCAAAAACAAACACAATCCTTATGGTATTGGTCTGGGTCTCGGTTGCTGTGGCAAGGTGATCTCAGTGGTTTCACCGTCCACGGTTATGGTGGCCAGGTTGTCGCATTCCCCGTCGCCATAATCAAGTACTGTAAGGGTTTCTCCAACCTGCATTTCAATTGTTCCTGCCACAATCCAGCGGCAACTCATTTTCTTATGCAGGGCGTTCGTGATGGTGTTGGTGTATTCCACACCGTCGCGGTTCAAGCCGTAGCAAGATCCGGTGAAGAGGAATTCGTCATCCCATACAAAGAAGGGGGTTTCAAGTCCCGCGATCCATTCACGGTTGCGTTCCATTTCACGGGTGATAAAGCTGCCGTCTGTAAAGGTGATCTTACCTCCTTCAAGGGTAATCGTTAGGTTAACACCGTCGAGGTTCGAGATGGTCTTAGTGCCTTCAATCAGGTTGCCATCTACTGTAAAGTCTTCAAAAGTGATGATCCTGGTGGTGCCAATGGCGCGCATCGGGCCATCGGTCCAGATGTAGATGATGCCGTCTTTCACGCGGCCCTGGCCAACCTGCCACTCAATGAACTCAATGGTGATGAGCTTGGGAAAACCGGGATAATCCGATTCGCCTTCCACTTGTTCAACGGTAATGATGCGTTCTCCTGAGACTTCAGGTCCGCCACCAGGACCGGTTCCTGATCCGGGGCCGTTCTGATGATTCTGGTAATTGTTTTGCTGCATTACGTTGCTGACATCTTCGGCTTCAGAAAGCGCTTCTGTGTAATAACCTTCCACGATAGCTTCCTCTTCGGCAAGCCTTAGTGAGGGTTCCGAAAATTCTGTTTCTTTCTGGCAGGAATTGGTTCCGAATAAAAGGATCAGGCTGAATGCCAGTAATCCCAGTGTGATTTTTGTCTTCATCTTGAGAAAAATTTTATTGAATACTCCGTTTGTTTTGATGATCCTTATCTTCCTCAGCTTCATAAAAAGAAAGGGGAAACCCAAAGCTGACGCTCAAAAGTATGATGCCAAACATGAAATTTTAATGAAAAAACGAAAATAGCATAAAAAAACCGCTGCACATTTTGAGGTACAGCGGTTTAAATTAAGCTTTCTGTTGCAATGATTATTCAGGCATCGTAACGGTTGATACATCTACGGTAATTTCCTCCAGGCGCTGGGCTACCTCGTCGGTCATTGTTTCCTGGTAGCGTCCGTCGATATGCTTGGCAAGGAATTTCTCCATGGCGGCGATGAAAGCCATCGTGTTGACCGGGCGGGCAAAGCCGTGCCCTTCATCAGGCGCGTTGATGTATTCCACGGGGAATCCACGCTCCCTGAGGGCTACCACGATCTGGTCGCTTTCAGCCTTATTTACCCTGGGGTCGTTTTGTCCCTGCACCACAAGCAAGGGGGCTGCGATCTTGTCGGCCGAGAAAAGTGGCGACTGCTTTTCAAGCTGTGCTAAGCCCTCGGGTGTTGAAGGATCGCCCATACGGATGTGGAATGTGGTGCGTCCAGCTTCCCAGTAAGGAGGAATGGAGTTCAGCAGTGTAATGAGGTTTGAGGGCCCCACAAAGGATACCCCGGCGGCATAAACATCAGGTGTAAAGGTCAAACCGGCAAGGGTGGCATAACCCCCGTAAGAGCCCCCGAAGATGGCTACGCGCTCGGGATCAACAATGCCCTGGTCAACGAGGTATTGAACCCCCCAGGTGATATCATCCTGCATCAGCTCGCCCCATTGCTTGTTGCCTGCATTCAGATAGGCTTTCCCGAAGCCGGTAGAACCCCTGAAGTTGGGCATCAGCACGGCATAGCCGCGGTTGGCCAAAAACTGGGCATAGCCGTTATAGCCCCAGTAATCCCTTGCCCAGGGACCTCCGTGCGGGTGAACCACCAGTGGAAGATCCTTTTCGCCAAAGCCTTTGGGGAGTACCAGGTAGGCCTGTATCTCCATCCCATCGCTCGAAGGATAGCGGATGCTGGTCATGGGCGACAAGTGTTCGGTGGGAATGTCGGGCCGCGGACTGTACTGGAAGGTCAGGCTCTGATCTTCGGTGTCATACAAGTATACGGAACCCGGATCAACATCCGAACTGGCGCTGATTAGCCAGAAGCGCTCATCGAGTGTGGGGCTGAAAAAGTTATACTCTTTGTCACCCAGCTCTGCCTTCACCGTGTTAAAATGTCCCTCAAAGGTCTCGTCCTTAAAGTAATAACGGGTCTTTTCGTCGGTATAGGTGGTCAGGATTACTTCCAGGGTCTTGTCCGAAATGGCCAGACCTCCAAAGTCAGCTTTCCCTTCCGGGTCTTTTTCCACAAATTCCATCTTCCCGGTTTCAATGTCCATTAAGTAAAGCTGCGTCAGATCGGTATCTTCGCCAACATTCGACACCATGTAAACATGCTGGTTGTCCTTCTGGAAGGCAGCGGGATAAGCCGTTTCAAGCACGTTCCACGAGAAGAGCAGGGTTTCGCCTTCGGGATCTATCCGCCACAATTCTTCCGTGCCGTCGGGTAGGGAGCGCATGGCAAGGCGCAGCTTGTCTTCATAGTCGAACATCCATCGGGTGTAGCGATTGGTATTTTCGCGCATCAGGGTCAGCTCGCCCGTTGAGATCTTCAGGCTGTAAAGGTCGTGCCAGGCCCTGTCGCGGCTGTTCAGACCCACAAACATCAGGTCGGGATCAATGCGCGAAATGTGATAAATGGCGGCACGCACACCTTCCATATTGGTGATGTTGCGGGCTTCAGGAATGACTCCCGCGCTGGCCTCCTGGGGGTCGACGGCATAAATGTTGAAATTCTCATCACCTCCCTTGTCCATCACATACAAAAGGTACTTTCCGTCGCGCGACCAGAAATACCCCATAATGGGCCGCTCGGTCACCGCTGTTATTGGAATGGCCTCTTCAAAGGAAGCTTCACGGGTTTTGATCCAAATGTTTCGCGTGCCTTCATAAGGACTCAGGAAAGAGATGTAGGCCCCATCGGGAGAAAGGCGACCCCCGGTGATTTCCGGATCATCGAAAAATACCTCCCGGTCAATCAGGGGAGGAACGTCCTGTTTCTGCTCCTGGCAGGAGTAAGCAATGGCTCCAATCATAAGTACCAACAATAGAATTTTTTTGTTCATAGTTGCGGATTTTTAGGTTTGACCCATAAAGGTACGAATTTTATCGGAAGTATTGAGGAAATGCCCATTCTTTTTATTCGTTTTTCTTCTTTTTTTTTGTCAAAAACGCCCTCCAGGTCTTTGATAGCTGGGGTTTTAGGGAATACCCGGTTTTTTCAGTCATACCCCCTTTGTGACCGATGCCATTCGTGGACGGATTTGGTTCATACTTCAGACGTAGTTCAGGCGGGTTTCAGCCGGTTTAAAACGGTTGAAACCCGCCTGAACTACGTTTAAAGATCAAAGATGATACCGTGTAATTTCAACCCAGTTTAACAGGCACTCTTTAATATTCCTTGTCCCAAGGTCTTCTGAAAGGTTTTGGAAATGATTGCCCTGAGTTCGGCGGATTTATGCCTGAATTTTCTTACGCAACCACGGGATATTTTGTGGCCCGGGACTTTTTTTAGTCTAATGAATCATCATTTCAAAGAGAACTTTTGTTCCTGAAAAAAATATTCTATTTTTGGATAAAAATTATATTATTATCATATGAAAAAGATAGGACTGTTTAAAGTGTTTGTTTTATTATTTATCCTGCCGGTTTTTCCTCAATCGGGTTTTGTTCCCGGCTTCATCATCACCCATGAAAAGGATACACTCCATGGCAAGGTGGCCTATGTCGACCAGGCCTTGCTGCGCGAGGCATGCCAGTTTATAAGGGAAGGCGAA
>JAZBOS010000068.1 GCA_036351255.1 Bacteroides sp. | reverse complement strand
GAACTGCTGGCTGTGCCTGGTCCGCTATCGGTCAGATTGCTGTTGCTGGATCCGGTATGGAAACCCTTATGGAACATGCCTGGGTTCAAGGCAATGATAGAAAAATACGAGGGGTCAGGCCGGGAAGAGTTGACTTCATAAGTCCGGCCCCGAAAACAACCTTCTCCCTGGCAACCTATTTCTTCCTGCTTTCATTATTTTCCCACACCCTGAACTCCACCATCTGCCCAATCAGCTCATAAGGGATGGGCTGATTGAGTGAAAATTGCACCGAACCCTTGCCCTGCTTAAATTGTGATAGCTCGCGGGCAAATTCTGCATGGCCCGAAGGCGTGGCATAAAAGCCGATGTGGTGTTTAAACCCGGCAAAGTAGACCAGTACCTTTCCATGGGTCTTATAGGCCGGCATGTCATAACTGATGCCCTCCCAGGCATCCGGTGCTTTTTCACGGATAATGGCCCTGATCTTGTTCAGGATTTCCTGCACCTCCGGGGGGAAGGAGGCAATGTACTGGTCAACGGTGCTAAATTCCTGTCGCATTGGGCATGGGGTTGATTTGAGACGAATTTAAGGAAATTTTTAGAGTCTAAGAGATTAACGGATCGGAAAAACAGAGGGATCCGGAACGCATTTGCTTCAGAGTTTAAACGTAGTTCAGGCGTAGTTAACACGTAGTTCAGACGTAGTTCAAACGTGCACACACGTTTAAACTACGTGTTATCTACGTTTAAAATTCGTTTTATTTACGTTTTAATTCTGAACTTGATTAAATTTGCTTATGGATTTAAGTCAATGAAGAACCATTAAAACAAGAGCATTATGGCATCGACAAAAGAAGGCCCTTTGGGCAATTTCAGCGGGAAAATTGGCAATGTAGTGGCCTATGAAATGTTTGGAAAAACGGTGATGCGCAGCCGTCCCTCGGGCAAGCGGCGCCCGGCCCAGGGTGCGCTGAAAGAGGCGCAGAGCGATTTTTCAAAGGTGATGAAGGTGATGCAATCGGTCAGGTCGGTGGTGCGCGTGGGTTTCAATCCCCAGGCCATGGGGCGCAGCGCCTTTCACGCCGCCATGTCGGTCAACCTTGTAAACTATCGCAATGCCGCGAACCCCGACGACCTTCGCTGGCTGGTGATCAGCCAGGGCGAGCGGGCCTGGGCCCAGGATGTGTTGAAGACGATCGAGGGCAATAAGATTGTGGTAAGCTGGGGCGATCCCGAGGTCGGGAAGCCCAATTCCGTTAACGACCAGGTGATGCTGCTTGCCCTCAACGACACCACCCTGGAAAACACCGAAAACCTGCAGGCTGCCCTGCGAAAGGAGAAACGGGCCGAGTTGATCCTGCCCCCGGCTAAAGAGGGCGAAAACATCCTGGTATTTATGGCATTCCACAACCCCATTGAGGCTGCCAGCCACAAAAGCCTGGAGAATGTGTCGGACAGCAGGCTGATTGGATAAAAGTGACTAAGTTTTATGCATTTATTCACTGTGAAGGAGAGAGGATTCCTTGTCCCCAAAGGATCTCAGGATGTTTTGGCCATTTTTTTTGAGAAAGGTTTTATCAAGCACCAGGATACCAATGACAAATAACCATTGGAAAAGGATCATCATACCAAAAACGAATTCATAATTTGAAAACCCCAGTGCAGGAATCATATTCATTCCTGCATGAAGCAGGAGAGAAGTGATGATGCCAAACCTGGAATGTAAGAAGAACCAGGTAATGATGATGCTCATGGGGCAAACGGTAAACAGCCTGATAAGAATTCCTCCAATTCCCCCGACACCAAAGCCTGCTGCCAGGTCAATGGGCAGGTGCCAGAATGACCATAAAACCCCCAGTATCAAGCTTGCTTTCAATGGATTGAAGCGCTTCAGAAGTAAGGGAAGGGCGAAGCCGCGCCACCCGATTTCCTCCCCAACAGCCCCCCCGAAAAGGAAGTCGAAAGCAATGGTCAAACTTAATATTGAAAAAACACCCCAGCCTTTTTTCCCGAACAAGTCGATCGATGCACCTCCTGCAAAAAAATGAAACAAGGCCCACAACAGGAAAAACAACAGCGGATAGAAAAGCCAGGCTGAAAAGAAATAACCCAGCAGCTTGACCCGCGAGGAGCCCGCAACCTGGGAAGCATAAAGAACCCTTTTTTGAAAAAGAAAATAACAAAAAACCAGAGCTGCCATGATAAGTGTGGCCGCCTTAATCCATTGGGGTAGTTGCCCGAGTTCACTTACCCTGTATGCTGATACTAGTAAGCCCAAAGCGATGATTGCCAGATAAATGGAAATCATCCCGGCAAATTTCCGGAAAGGCAAAATCCGCCCGGTAAAAAACCCAAAAAATATGGCCGTGAGAGAGGGTGCAAACACCCCGATTTGGGCTATTAGCCAGGATTTGTCAAGAATAAAACCATCCGTTCCAGCGGAATTCCCGAGTCCCTGCCAGCAAAGCCAGGAAAATATATAGGTAGCGATGAAATATAGGGGCAGGGTATATTTTAAAAAGAACCCCTCTGTTTTGTGCTCAGAAATTTTCATTTCATTTTCAAATACCTTTGAATGGCAAAAAGGTTAGGATTGTTGGCCAGGGCATGCAGCCCGCCAAGAATTTCATCTGGTTTGGGCATGATTGAAAATGTTTGGTTCCAACAAATATATAAAAATACTTATTATGCCTAGATATGATATTTAAAAAAGCAGTTATTTTTCTTAATTCGGCATGCTTTAGGATTTTATACCATAGGGGTTTCTTGCCCAGGAGTCTGAAGGAATTCCCGGGAATTATCATTCTAAACGAACCTCATGCCCGTTTTGCTGTTTTTTTTAATTCCCTGAAAAACATCACACTCATTAAGCTTGAGGCGATGATCAGCTGAAGCCAGGAAATGCTTATGACGGCCACCTCGAAGAGGTATTCGCGGTGAATGCCATGGACGGCGGTGATGATTGCCAGGGCCGCCAGGGCCAGGGGAAAGCCTGAAAACAGGGTGATCTGAAGGCCTCGCTTTCCGGAAAAAACAGGCGTCAGGGCGAAAAAGGACAGGGTCATCAGCAGGAACCCCAGCTCCTCGAGGACAATGAACACCCCGTGGGGATTGAACTGGCTGAGGATGGAGATGCCATCGGTTTCGCCCTTCAGCAAGCTGGGCTGGATCACACTCAACTGCAGGAAATAATTGGTGACCAGCAACCCGGCCGACAGGATGGCAAACGCGAAACCAGCCTGGCTGAAAAGTTTTTTTCGTTCCTCCGCGTAATGATGAACACAGATCACCAATACCATGGCCAGCAGGAAAACAAAAATGGCCGGAACCATCCAGTAATAGTCGCGTGGAAACCTGGAAGCGATGTCAAGATAAGGATATTCGAAGCAACCTGCCAGGCAAAAAGGCCCTGACAGGGGAGGGGTGAGCACCGCCGTGACAAAGGTGCCCAGCGTGACAATAGCCGTCAGCAAAGCGATCCAAAAACTAAACTTGGGAAGAAAGCTTTCTGCCGGTTCATTGGTTAATATGTTTGTGTTCATGGGTGAAGTGATTTGGGGTTCAGGAATATACAAATTTAGAAAAATAAGTTTTCGGTAAAAGGTTGAGGTTAAGGTAAAGGTTAAGGTTGAGGTTAAGGTTTCAATAGGCACGGCATTTATGCCGGGTTCATTGGTGACATAATCTATCGGGGCTTTAGCCCAAACTGGTTTTATTTGATCATGTATCGTTATAGTTAAATTGTTTAATTTTATCCCTCTGCATTTATTGCGCTGACAATAGAACTATGACAAATCAGAGGGGACTTATTATCAGGAAAATCATTCATCTTTCATTGGGTCTGATTATTCTGATATTGAGTTGTGTGCTGGAAAGGAATGTTTTGTTGTACCTGATCATAGCCGGTACCATTTTCTCTTTTCTGACTTTCAATTATAAAGAGTTTCACCTCCTGCACAAAACGACTGACGCGAGTTTGGGTACCCTGTATTATCCCCTTGGCATCTTAACCGCTTATTTGATTTTGTATGACCTGCCCTTGTATTATTTTCATTCATCTTTGATGGTCCTCTCCATTTCTGATACATTGGCAAATTTTGCAGGTCTGGTAAAGAAGGGCAATGGTTGGATCCGGACCTTCCATGACCGGAAGAGTGTCTACGGAATTATTGCCTACTCCCTGTCGGCCTTTTTGATTTTCTGGCTTTTGTTGCCCGATTTTTTGCACTTGAATTTCCCGTACATCCTGTTTGCTTTGTTATGGGCAGTCATTCTTGAAACTGCATCCATGCGGGGCTCTGATAATTTCAGTATTCCGGCCGGGCTTGCCTTGTTTTTCCTGCTGACTTTTCAATATGAGGTTAATTCCCTTTATTTGTCGGCCATTCTGGTGGCGCTGACGCCAGGGTGCTATTTGTTATTTAAACTTCATATTCTTACCCGCCGGGGAAGCTTTGTGGCCTATTTGCTGGGCTTTTATTTGGCAGGCATCGCAGGCTGGCAATGGTTGATGCCAGTTTTGCTTTTCTTTCTGAGCTCTGCAGCATTTTCGAGAATAAAGCATGCAAAACAAGGACTTGAAAATAAATCCACAGCCCGCAACGCCTGGCAGGTGGTGGCCAATATTATCTGGGCGGTCATCAGCTCAGCCCTGTTTTTAATCACGCAGGAAGAAATATTCATCCTGTTCTTTATCGCTTTTGTGGCTGCTGTGACGGCGGATACCTGGGCCAGTGAAGTGGGCCCGCTGCTTAATAAAATGTGCTTCCTCCTGTCGACGATGAGAACGGCACCAGCAGGAACCAATGGCGGCATCTCTTTCTTTGGCAGTATGGCCGCATTGAGCGGTGCAACCATGATCTCTGCCTTATCCTATTTCCTCTTTTTTGGCTCCTGGCAATGGGACATCATAGCAATCCTCAGCGCCTCAGCGTTTTTAGCCTGCTTTGCAGATTCCCTGCTTGGAACCTTTGCTGAAGATAAACTGCTTCGGCTGGATTATTTTAAGAAAAGGAAGACCCTGGAATCCATTACGCCCAATGACCTGGTAAATCTGGCTGGTTCTTTTACCGCTTTTGCTTTTTACCTTTTCCTGTCATGGATCTTTTAACAGGCATTCATCAGGTTCAGCGATTACAAAAACAAATAGATCACGAACCCAAGGATAAGCAAAAGGGAAAAGGCCAGATGGATAAGCACTGTTAGTTTCGCGCCTTTTTTTATCATGTCAGGGTTATCGTGGTGCTTATAAATAATACCTGCAGCTTTAGGAAAAATGAGAACGTAAGGGATCAATGCAAAAAGGAAAAGCCAGGAATGACCGGGGAAAAAGATGAACAACAAAATAACATTGGTAATAATCCCTGCCTGCACGAGAAGATAAAGTACAGAAGTAAACCTGGTACCCATGCGTGATGCCACGCCGTGCTTACCTCCTGCGCGGTCTGCGTCCAGATCAATCATCTGCCCTGCCAGCAGAATGGATGAAGTGCTGAGCCCCGTAGCAGGCATCAACAGCCAGATTAAAGGATGCAATCCCAGGTTTTGACCAACGGTGGCTATCAGTATAGCCATGGGGCCAAAAGCAAACCAGACGGAAATTTCGCCCCAACCCCTGTAAGCCAGCTTGAACGGGGGAGCTGTATAGTATTTACTGAAAAAAGCGGACAGCAAAAAGAGTCCCCACAGGTATGGCCACAAAGATCTATCAATTAGTGGCATGAGTGCGATTGTTCCGGCAAGGGCTACGATCAATCCGGTGCGGGCCAGACGAAACATCTTGCCCATGAGCTCAGGATGATCAAGTAAAACCCCTGAACCCCCGCTGGATTCATTGCGGTGCACATTTACCTTATCTGTTCCTTGTATGGTATCAAAAATGTCGTTATAAACATTGGTGGCTACATGCAAACCAATACCGATAATCAACACGATCAAAAAGTTCAGCACCTCCAGCCGGCCATTCAAATGAAAAGCCAGCAGGGTTCCCAATAGGATGGGCGCAATGATGGAACTCAGAAAATGTGCCCTGATCATTTTTGCTATTCCCGGATTCTCTTTCATAAGCTGGTTCTTTATTTCATTATCTATTAATTTATAAATTTAGCATAAAAACGTAAAATAT
>JAZBOS010000067.1 GCA_036351255.1 Bacteroides sp. | reverse complement strand
TTATCGACGATGGCATTCAATGCGTCCATTAAATAACTGATATCTGCTTTGTGCAAGCCTACGGAAGGTTCATCAAGTATATATAAGTTGTGTCCTTTGGAAGTCTTGTAAAGTTCCGAGGCCAGTTTAACCCGCTGAGCTTCGCCCCCTGATAGTGTGGTGGATGGTTGCCCGAGTTTCAAATAGCCTACGTCCAGTTTATTGAGTTGGTCCAGTATCCTGATGACCTTTTCTTCGCCTTCAAAGAAGGAGATGGCTTCTTCAACGGATAATTCCAATACATCATAAATGTTTTTACCCCGGTAACGGATTTCCAGGGTATCACTGTTAAATCGTTTCCCTGCGCAGGTTTCGCATACTATTTCCACATCTCCCAAAAAGTGCATGCCCAGCTGAATGCTTCCGGCGCCCTGGCAGCTTTCGCAACGTCCCCCTTTGTTGTTAAATGAGAAACGTCCTTTTTTATAGCCTCTTTTTTTTGATTCGGGAAGGTTTCCAAAAATATCCCTGATGTGGTCGAACAAATCTGTATAGGTAGCCGGGTTGCTGCGCGGGGTGCGGCCGATAGGAGACTGGTCAATTTCGATGATCCGGCTGATGTTTTTACTGCTTTCAATGCTTCTGCAGTATTTATTCGCATCATGGCTTTTCAAATTGGGCACAAGTACGTGGTGCACCAGCGTTGATTTTCCGGCGCCGGAAACACCTGTGACGACATTGAAAGCGTTCAGCTTGAAATCGACATCAATGTTTTTAAGATTGTGTTTGAAAGCACCACGGATGCTGAGGAAGCCATCACCAGCTCTGGAAGTTTTAGAAACACTCTTGTCAGCATCAATGGATATGGTGCTCGCTGTCAGACTTCCGGGGTAATTGTTCTTGTTGTTTAAAAGCTTGAAGGTGTCGCCCTGGTAAATCACTTCACCGCCGTGGATGCCTGCTTTGGGGCCTATATCGATGAGGTAGTCGGCTGATTTGATGGTCTCCTCATCATGTTCCACCACCAGCAGCGTATTGCCATTGTCGCGCAAAGATTGCAGCACTTTCAGCAGTCTTTTATTATCCCTTGGATGTAAACCGATGGAAGGCTCATCCAGAATATATAAAATGCCCTGGAGGCCGCTGCCGACCTGCGATGCCAGCCTGATCCGCTGAGCTTCTCCACCTGACAAAGTAGTTGATGTCCGGGAAAGGCTCAGGTATTCCAGTCCTAAAAGCTGCAAATATTCAAGTCGTTTGATGGCATGATGGAGGATGTGATCCGTGACTTCCTGGTCTGAAATGGTGTGGGTCAGGTGATTCAGGAACTCATACAATTCAGATAATGGCATCTGGCTTAATTCGCTGATATTCTTACCATCAATAAAGACGGAAAGAGCCTCCGGCCTGAGACGGCTTCCATGGCAGGCATTACAGGTGAAGGTGCTGGCGAACCGCAGGATATTGTCGTTGCGATCACGATGCAATATCTCCCCCATAATGGGGATCATGCCTTTGTAATAAGCTTCTTCACGAGGTTTGGCGGTAATGCCTTTCCATTTTAAACGCGATTCGAGCGAATGTTTGCCAAAAAGGATTTTGATCCGATTGCTGCCGAACATAACCACCTTTTGTTGCTCTTCTGTGAGTTCAGTCCAGGGGATGTCGACGGAAAAACCATGCGCCCTGCAAACTTTGTCCAACTCGTCCACCCTGACCTGCGAATACACGATATAGCCGGTGGGTGTGGTTGGAACCAATGCGCCTTCCCGGAGGGTTTTATTTGGATCGGCAATCAGTTTTTCCGGATCGATTTGTTCGGTAATGCCCAGTCCTTTACAATGGGGACAAGCTCCATAGGTGGCATTAAATGAAAATAATTTAGCCTGAATTTCAGGGTAAAACGTTCCGCAGTTTTCACAGCGGTCTGTTTTCCTGTTTTTAATGATATGATGACAATGCACACATTGCATCATACCTGTCCGGGCAAACAGCAACCGCAGGTAATCGTAAATGCCCGACATGGTACCCACAGTTGACCGGGGGTTGGCTACCACTGTTTTCTGGTTGATGGCCAGCGCAGGCTGCAATCCGCTGATGCTTTTTACTTCGGGTTTCTCCAATTTACCTATGTACTGACGCGAATAGGATGAAAAAGATTCCAAAAACCGTCGCTGACTTTCCTTGAATATCACATCATAAGCAAGGCTGGATTTTCCCGAGCCGGAAACACCGGTGATGACGGTCAGCGAATTATGGGGAATGCTGACACTAACTTTTTTCAGGTTGTTTTCTGATGCTTCAACTACTTCTAATGATCGGGTCTTTGGTTTGTTCATTATCTTCTTATAAAGCTTTGCGGGCCTGTAAAATATATTTTGATCTGTCGAGTGGGCTGATGCCCCTGAATGGGGTGGAGGCTCCCTGTTCTAATGGACATGGCCGGTATCCTGAAAAACGGGAAGACAGCCTGCCTTTTCCACCGGTGAGGGCACTTAATCGGGCTGCATAATCCAATGAAGTAGCCACAGGTATGCTTCCTTTCAGGCTGAACTTTTCATCTGACAGCATGGGATTGCCGATTTCAGCCCTCAATTGTGTCAGGCTGCTGATCACTTTACCCAGGTCTTCTTCCGGTCCGGTGATGGTAAATTCCAGCATCGGTTCGAGTAAGGTAGTTCCAATCGCTTGTAATCCATTCATGATGGCCATGGGTGTAGCTACTGCAAAATCGCCTGCGCGTGAATGGATATTGTGATGCTCACCACCAACTAATGTGATCTTCAGGTCGGTTACCTCCCAACCATGATTGCCTTGGCCGAGTGCCAGCGGAATAGTCCTTTCAATTTCATTCTGATAACGCTGTGCGATCTGGTTGACCCCCACCAGGGAGTGATAAACAACGCCGCTTCCCCGTTCACCGGGTTCAATTTTAAACCTGACGACCGCCCAACAGGGTTTCGGCATGGTGTACTCTTCATAGCCTTCGCCTGAAGCAGCAGGGGTTTCCTTGTATATAACGCCTGGTTTTCCGAATTTTACCTTGAGTTGGAATCTTTCATTCAATATATTCCCCAATATTTCAAGCTGAATAAGCCCCATGACCTTTATATGGAGTTCACGCTCATCCTGCAACCAAAGAAAGTCGATCAGGGGATCTTCATCAGTAAGCATCTGCATGGCTTTTACAAGCGCAGCATAATCTTCCGGTTGTTGGGGAAAAACATTCACGGTTAACAGTGGCGCTTGCAAACTTACGGGGTCCTGAATGCCTTCTGCCGTGCCAATGATGTCACCTGCCTTTACAGTACTCATCCCGTATAAAACAGCTACATCACCTGCAAGCAATTCACCCGTAACCTCGTATTTCAATCCACTGAACTTCCGTATCTGGCTGATCTTTTCTTCTTTTTTCTGACTGGTATTAAAAATGATATCCCGGTTCTTTAATGATCCGTTGAATAGTCTGACACTTGCCATCCGCCCGTTCGTATCGTCGTGCTCCACTTTATAAACAATGCCCGATACTTCGGCAGATGAATCGCCTTTGGCGACAGGCATGTATTGCACGATAGCTTCCAACAATTCGTCAATGCCTGCATCAAATTTGGCAGAACCAAATAATACGGGGAATAGTTGGCCTGTGAGTATTTGTTTGGCCATCGACTTCCGAATATCATCCATTGGAAGCGATTCATCATGTAAATAACGATCCATCAGGAGGTCATCATGATGCAGAATTGACTCGATGAATTCTTCAGGCATGGATTGGCTGACGTCAGCAATGTTTGCTTCATTCGTACCCACATTATTCACATATTGCAACATGACAATATCACCTGTCAGTTCCTTTCGTATATCGTTGATCAC
>JAZBOS010000066.1 GCA_036351255.1 Bacteroides sp. | reverse complement strand
TTGAATGAATTTGTGGGGCAAAGGGAAATTGTCATTTTGGGGGACTGACAATATTGATAATTTTGATAATATTGATAATTTCTCTGATCCCCTGAAAAGGAAAGGCGGGTTATAAGGTATCTGCAAGCCAGGAAACGGAAATTCATTCGGGCGTTTCTTTGCATCCAGGATGAGCCTTAAATATAAACGGCCTGACCTTGAAAAATCAGCATCTTTCAGGCTTGATATTTGCCTTTTTTCTCTGAAAATTTGAGTATGTTTTTAAACTTACTGCAATGAACGCCGCTGATTTAAAATCAGACCTTTACCGCTTAATCGAAAACATTGACGATGTCGATGTATTGGAAGCCGTAAAGGTTTTGTTATCTTCCCGCTTACCCCGTAATGATTTGTGGAATGAGATCAGTGAAGGTGAAAGGGCAGAAATTGATGAAGGCCTGAAGCAGGCCGATCGGGGGGAAACCAAAACGACAGAAGAAATACTATCAAAATACGAGCAATGGGATTCGAAGTAATCTGGACCTCCCGTGCTGAGCTTGGTTACGACAGGATCATTACCTACCTGAAAGAGGGGTGGACAGAAAGGGAAATCCGGAATTTCCTGAGAGATACCCGCAAATTCCTTCATTTATTATAAAATAACCCGGGTTTGCTTCAGCCATCCCCAAGCAAAAAGAATGTATTCCGGGGCCCAATGAACAGGCTTACCATTGTGACTTACAGAATCAGGACAGAGAAAGAACTTATCGAAATCATCAATGTGAGGGGCGCACGCCAAAAGCCCCCCGCTGGGCGGAATTTGCAATTCCGCCCTGAACAATGCTGAATTTGTAATTCTGCAAAAAATCATAGCTTTGTTCAACCATGCCCAGCGATGGTGAGATTCTTTTTTTAATAAGGTATTTGGATTATTACAAATGATCCTTTGTTCCGAGCGGGGTATCCTGCACTTCAAAAGGAGTAATTTATCGAAACCAAATTTTGATGGCATGTGTGAGAGGGCTTAGTTGAACTTTTTTATCAGCGCTAAAAGGTATCTTGATCTGAATTGCTGGCTGGCGAGCAATTGTTTTGCGGGGGGAAGCTTCAGGATGGCACCAAGCACGGCAGCCATGGCCCGGTGGTTTAGCAGCACCTGGTTGTCGAAAATCAGGTTTTGTAACTTGCCCCGTTCGATGGCCATAAGCACCACCCTGTGCACTGAGTTTACAGGGGTAATAACCCTTTGCTTGCGAAGCTTAAGCTTCAGGATTTCGGGCTTGCAACCTCTTAAGCATACCCCGCAGCCAATACATTGATCTGCATCGAGTTTGGCCTTCATTTTTTTGGGGTTGTGGGGATCGCTGGCGCTAACCAGTGTCATGGCTTCAATGGGGCAAAGCTTAACGCATTTTCCGCAACCGGTACAGCCTGATTCATTTATTTCAGGAATAAAATTTGTAGTCTCCACCGGGTTCATGAAGCCAAACTTGCGGGCGGCAATAAGGGCTTCGCAGCAACACCCGCAGCAATTGCAAATAAACCCCACGCTTTCCTGAACATTTTCGCCAAACTGCACCAGGTTGTTTTCGTGTGCCAGTTGGAGCAAGTCTAGTCCTTCGGCAACATCGACCTGCCGGGCAATTTTATGCCGTATCAGTGACTCGGCTGGTTTGTTAAAGGTCATGCAGATCTCCATTGGAGCTTCACAATTCCTTCCCATATGCTCCATTTTGTGCCGGCAGTAGCATATGCCTATGCCAATGTGGGATGCAGTCTTGATTACCTCGGAGGCCCTTTCATAGCTCAGCACATGCAGGGCGTTTTCGTTCGACAGCACCCCTTCGTTTACAAAAGTCCTGCCCAGTTGGGTTTCACCATCAAGGAAAAGGTTTTTAATAAAATCCTCCTCCACATTAAGGTATTGATAAAACAGCTCGGAGAGGGTTTTCTGGTCAATGTCGTTTCGGTAGCGCATAAGCGAAAACTCGAAAAACCCGGCCATGGGCGGTGGCATGGAGTATGAGGTTACGCCATTGTTTTCGTGATCCAAAAGAATGCCGCGATCTGCCAGGTCGTTGAGTATGGCCCTTGCATCGTTCAGGGGCAGTTTCCAGATGGCGGCTGCTCTTTGGTCGGTAAATGGTTTTATTGGAAGCATCGACACCAGTTGTGCCTCCCTTTCCGAGAAAAGAATTTTCAGGATCTTAAAAAGCAGCTCGGTAGGCGGCGCTCCCTGCGGAAATTTGTTGAGCCGCTCAGCCAGATTGTGATAGTTGTTGGCCTTGATGGTGTTGTGATGTGCCATAAAGGGATCGCTTTAAGTCAACACTAAAATTACCCGGAGAATCATAAAGCATTTCTGCAGGCAAGTTAAAAAATTTAACAACAGGAAGACTGAAAGGGGGAAAGTTTTAAAACCTAATCACAAAAAAGCCAGCCGGGGATAGATGGCTTCTGTTGGAGCTCTTGCTGATGGATTCCGTTCCAGCGGGAGACCCTCTGATTAATCCCGAAAGAGCGAGATATTTTTCAACGGAGGCCTAATTCCATATTTATATGCAGGTTATGTTCAAAAAAAAGGGTTACAGCAATTTTTTGCTGTAACCCTTTGATTTTTAAGCTTCTCCTATTGGATCCCGCAGCTGCAGGAGCTCCCCTGATTCATAGTGTTGGTGAAGGACTTTAACAAGTCGAACCAAACCACATGTTTGCTCAGCCCCCCGGATTATAATTTCAATCAGGTCTCGGCTTTTCTGATTTTTGAAAAACAGCTCAGTTTTAAAACCTCTGCACGATCTCCCGGGCTCTCATAAAGGACAGCCATTTCCCAAAAGCAGAACGTGAAGCTGTAATAAAGGGGGGCAGAAAAATTGTACCCGGTAATACCGGGCTCAGGCAGTTCTGTTTGTAACCATGTTTTTTTCTGAATAACTTATAACATTGAAAAGAACTTTGTTGTAACTTTAATAATAATTGGTTTTCTGTTTCTTGAACCGAAGAAGTTACAAACCATTTGAAGTGTCAGCCCGGGAAAAGACATACTCCACATCATCCCCCCTCCTTGCAGCCTATCCCTTCAAGCCAAATTTTATTGAAATTGGCGGAGTGCGTATGCATTATATTTTGGAAGGAGATGATCATGCTCCGGCTGTTCTTTTTTTGCATGGTGTTCCTGCCTGGTCATACACTTTCCGTAACATTATCCCTTTTTGCCTGCAATATGGTTTAAGGGTTATTGCGCCTGATTTGCCTGGCTTTGGCAAATCGGATAAACCCCAGAATATAGCTTCTTATTCCATTGGAAATCTTGTCAATTGGATTGAAGGCCTGATTGAAAAGCTGGATTTGAAAAATCTTTTCTTGTTTGCCCATGATTGGGGTGCCATTGTTGGTATGATTGTGGCAGCAAACAAACCGGCTGTCTTTTCAGGAATAATTTTATGCAATGGTTACCTGCCATTGACCGGGCAGAAAACTCCGTTTTTATTTCGTTTCTGGCGATGGTTTTCAAGACATTCACCTCATATCCCGGTTGGCCGGGTCGTAGAGTTGGGATGTAAGAGGCCGCTTTCCCGAACCGAACGGGCGGGTTATAATTTTCCGTTTTCTAAGGAAAGGGATAAAGCCGCCATCAGGGCCTTACCCCAGCTTATTCCTGCAGGCAAAAACGATCCGGGGGCGCCTTTGATTGCAGAGAGCTGGGAAAGACTAAAAAAACTGGAAATCCCCGTTTTAACCGTTTTCAGCAAGGGTGATGTGATAACCAGGGATGGTGAAAAGATCTTGCAGGCATTCATTCCCGGGACAAAAAACCAGCCACACAGAATGCTTGAAGGGAAACACTTTTTGCAGGAGGACTCTCCGAATGAACTGGCTTTAATTATCCATGCATTTGTAAACCAAAACAAATGAGCGCGGGAAGTAAAATTGAAAGCATCGGGGTTGAACTGCCGGAAACCAGTGTCACTACTGCTGAAATTATGGGCAAATTAAAAGTCAGAAAGCCCTTGAAACTGGAATTGCTGACAGGTATTTCCAGGAGAAGGGTTTGTGGATCCCATGAAGATACATTAACCCTTGCCCTTGCCGCTGCCAAAGATTGCTTGAGCCATTCGGAATATGAAGCCAGGGAGATTGAGATGATCATTTCCTGCTCCATTTCAAAATATGTTAACGGGTTGAAACATTACTATGAACCTTCGATTTCAAACCTGATAAAACAGAGCCTTGGTTGCCCCAATGCCTTAAACTTTGATGTTTCAAACGCTTGTGCAGGCATGATTACCGGGGTTCATATTGCCAATAATTTTATTTCGCGTGGTGTGGTCAAAAACTGCATGGTTGTCAGCGGTGAATATATCACAAGCATTAGCAACAATGCTGTTTTAAATATCAGTTCAATGAAACATGATGAATTGGCTTCGCTCACCGTTGGAGATGCAGGGGCAGCTGTCATTTTGACTGCTACTAATAAAACAAACGAAAGTTTTCGGGTTTCTGAGCTGGTTTCTTTAAGCCAGTACAGCGACTTATGCATTGGAAATCAAAGCTCAAGGCATCCTGGTGGTGTAATGAAAACTTCTATGAAGAAGATTCATGAAGTTTCAATACAGAATGCACCCCCAATCATTAAATGTGCATTTGAAAAAGCCGGCCTCAGAATGAGCCAGATTGATTTTTTAATTCCCCACCAAACCTCAAAGCTCTCTATACAATCAGGTGCCAAATATTTTGCTAGGTTTTTTGGGGAAGAACCAGGTGAAGTTGTTATTAACCTTCAGGATACCGGAAATACTGCCTCCACAACACATTTTACTACCCTTTACAAATATTTAATGGAGAACCGGTTAAAAGAAGGGGATAAAATAATGATGCTTAGCTTTGCTTCCGGCTTGGTTATCGGGTTCATTGTTTTTTCAGTATATGATTTGGTGAAAAGGTATGGGTACCATTATTAAATCAGTGGCCTTTTTCAAACCTTTTTTGCGTAAAGGCATTGTAAGCATGACAGCCCAGGCTGCTAAGCAGTGCTTAAAATATGCTGGCAATGGTCCTGAAAACCTTGAACTGTTAATTAACACTGGAGTATATTCAGAAAATCATCTTTCCGAGCCAGCCCTCTCTGCTTTAATTTTAAATAAAATTTTCAGAACCAGCAAGACCAAAGCTCCTCTTTTCCAAAACAGAAAGCTGTTTTCTTTTGACCTGCATAATGGAGGTGGGGGGGCAATGAATGCTATTCAGGTCATAGATGGGTTCTTGCAAACGGGTCAAATAGATAGTGGAATGGTTGTGGCAGGAGATGCCAAACCAAATAGGGGGCGAACAGAAAATTTCAAATATGTTAATGGTGCAGCTGCAATATTGCTTGTAAAGGACAGAAAAGATAAAGGATTTGTAAAATTCAGTACCGACACTTATCCGGATTATGAAAACGACAATAAAAGCATGATTGATTGGGGGACTGGGCGTTTTATGTTTTTAAACTCTCAGGACAACCACTTTTTGAATCATTGCCTTGAATGTGCTGAAAAGTCGATTCGGAAGTTTCTGAAAACGCTTCACCTGGAAACCGGGCAATTAGACCTGATTTTAACCTCTCAAACCCCCAGGGGATTCGGGCCAGGCTTGCGGAAAATACTTTGTCCGGAGAGAAAAAAATATTTTGAGGAATTCCACGGGGAAATTTATTCTGCAGGTTTATTTTATGCAATGGATAAAGCTGTAAAAAGCGGTCAATTCAGGGATGCCAGGAACATTCTCCTGGTAACCGTCGGTGCCGGCATTACTGTTTCACTTTCACTATATGTAAACGCCTGAACTCCATGGCTCCTGAAAACATTACAGATTATTTGTTTGATTATGCCAGGTCTAATCCGAACAAACCGGCTTTGCTTTATCCGGAAAGAATCACTTTTGGAGAGCTTTGTCATCTGACAGAAAAATATGCCGCCGGGTTTCAGAAAAACGGAATCATCCGGGGAATGAAAACCATCGTTTTGGTAAAGCCGGGCCTGGATTTATTTGCAGTTACCTACGCTCTTCTCCGAATAGGAGCTATTCCCGTAATGATTGATCCAGGGATGGGGGTCAAAGCCATGGTAAATGCCCTGAAGAAAGCCCAGGCAAAGGCATTTGTAGGAACCCCCAGGGCGCATCTTCTCAGGGTTTTCTTTTCCGTTTTATTTAAACCTGTGGCTGTTAAGGTTTCTACGGGGAGGACGTTGTTTTGGAAAACCGGCAGGCTTGAAGACTTTCGAAAGAAAAAATGCATTACCTGCGAGGTTTTCAAGGCTGACCCAAACGATGAAGTGGCCGTTTTTTTTACCAGTGGCAGCACCGGGCCGGCAAAGGGCGTTGTTTACAAAAACTATATGCTGGAAGCCCAAATCCGGTTCATGAGAGATCATTTTCATTTCAGACCTGAAGACACAGACCTCTGCACCTTCCCCCTTATCGGGCTGCTGGTTATTTGCCATGGGCTTTCTGTTGTCATGGCCGATATGGACATGACCAAACCCGGGAAGCTGAACCCCCGAAAATTATTCCAAAACATTAATCAGTTCAGTTGTTCAAGTATGTTTTGTTCTCCTATGGTGCTTCAAAAACTGGCAACGCATGGCAAAGAGAACAACTTAAAACTCCTTTCTCTTAAAAAAGTCTTTACTGCCGGCGCACCAGTCTCTCCTTCACTGTTGCGGAATTTTAAAAACCTCCTTTTGCCTGACTCCGTTATTCATACCCCGTTTGGTTCAACAGAAGCATTGTCCGTTACCGATATTGTGGATTCGGAACTTTTTTCTGTTTACGGAGAATCACCCTATTATTTTAAAGGAATATGTGTGGGCAGGCCGTTAAATGGCATCGGTTTAAAGATCATTAAAATAACAGATGGCCCAATTAAGAATATGGAAGATGCTGAAAAATTGGGTGTTGGGTCTGTCGGAGAAATCATTGTTTATGGACCAAATGTTACACAGGGATATTTGGCAAATGACCTTGCCGATAAACTTTCAAAGATAATAGACCCTGGTCAACCCCTCTTATGGCACAGGACAGGGGATCTTGGAAAACTGGATGACAACGGAAAGGTATGGTATTATGGAAGAAAATCACAAAGGGTTGAGGTCGGCAACGAAACCTTATTTACTATTCCATGTGAGGCGGTTTTCAATTTCCATTCTGGAGTTTCGCGTTCCGCTTTGGTCGGTGTTCAAATAAATGGCAGGAAAACCCCCGTTATTTGCATTGAGTTGGAAAAAGGCGTAAAAAAGTCTGAACGATTGACACGAGAGCTTCAGTATCTTGCAAAGGGGAATGAGAAAACGAGGCAAATATCCATTTTTTTATTTCACAAGAAGTTCCCTGTTGACCCAAGGCACAATGCCAAAATATTCCGGGAGAAACTAGCAGTTTGGGCCCAAAATCAGTTGAAATGAAAGTCCTGGTAACCGGCGGTGGTGGATTTGTTGGCAAGGCCCTGGTGTGCAGGCTGGTTGATTTGGGGCATGAGGTTTTTTCTTTTTCCCGGAGGATCTACCCGGAGCATCAAACATGGGGTGTCAGGGATTTTCAGGGCGATCTCACCCGTGCAACGGAAGTGGAAAACGCCTGCCAGAGCATGGAGGCCGTCTTTCATGTGGGCGCTAAGGTTGGCATCTGGGGGACTTATGAGGAATTTTTCAGGGTAAATGTTTTGGGAACCCAGCATGTTATCAATGCCTGTATAAAACACAAGGTCCGGAAGCTAATTTATACCAGCTCAGCAAGCGTGGTTTTTGATGGTTCAGACATTGAAGGCGGCAATGAATCATTGAGTTACCCGGCAAGGCCGGTTTCGAATTATACCTCAACCAAGGCGCAGGCAGAACAATTGGTAATTAACGCAAATTCTGAATCACTAAAAACCATTGCCCTGCGACCCCACCTGATCTGGGGGCCTGGAGACACACAATTGGTTCCAAAAATCATTCAGCGTGCAAGATCCGGAAGGTTGAGAAAACCCGGGAGGAAAGATCATCTTATTGACACGACCTTTATTGACAATTTTATTGACGCTCAAATCCTTGCATTTGAGAAATTAAGCATTAATCCGGTTCTTGGCGGGAGGGCGTTTTTTATTACCAACGGCGAACCAGTTTATATCTGGGATTTCATCAACTCAGTAATTCAGGCATCGGGCCTTCCAACCATTCAAAAGACGGTTCCCAAGAGTCTGGCGTTACTTTTAGCAATTGTGCTGGAAAAGACGCATCAGGTTTTGCGCCTAAAAAAGGAGCCCTATTTAACCCGGTTTGTGATCGACGAGTTGTGTACACACCACTGGTTTGATATTTCTGCAGCAAAACGAGATCTTGATTACATCCCCAGAATAAGCAACAGGGAAGGATACCCATGCCTTTCCAACGCTTTGGAAGTGGACTGAAAATTGATTTTCCTGCCTAATGAAAATCCAATTTCCGCTCTGACCATTCCTGAATTTGTAATTCTGCAAAAACAGATAGCGTTAATAAGCCCTCCTTGGTAATGGCAAGAGATGAGAAGTGAGAGGCGAGAGGTGAGAAGTGAGTGATTAGCCAAAAGCCAAAAGAAAAAGGCTAATTTCAACCCTGCCTCGCCGGCAGGCAGGCTCAACCTTAACCTCATCCTTAGTATGGGGCTTCGCGTCCTGGCTTCCTGTTTTCCCATAAAGAGCTCTCCTTTTTCTGATAGAGAAGTTATCAATATTATCAAAATTATCAATATTATCACTTCCTCTTTTTGAGGATATCCCTGTCGTTGAAAATGGCATAGGGCATGGGGCATGGGGCTTCGCCTCCTCGCGTCTTCGCTTTTTTCTCTCCTTCTCTAAAGTCTCTAAAGTCCCTTAAGTCTCTCTCTTACAATTGGAACGCGGATGCCACGGATGAACTGCGTTCAGCGCGGATCCCCGCGGATAATTGCATGGGGTATGGGGATTGGGGCTGGGTTTCTCGCCCTCTCGTCTTTGCATCCCCGGTTTTTTCTCCTTTTCTCTCAAGTCCCTAAAGTCTCTTAAGTCTCGTCTTCACGTGTTCACGTCCTCGCGTCCTCGATCTTTTTTTGTGTCATTATCTTAAAACTTGAATGAATTTGTGGGGCAAAGGGAAATTGTCATTTTGGGGGACTGACAATATTGATAATTTTGATAATATTGATAATTTCTCTGATCCCCTGAAAAGGAAAGGCGGGTT
>JAZBOS010000065.1 GCA_036351255.1 Bacteroides sp. | reverse complement strand
GCTAACCAGCGGATTGTCAGGTTTCGGGTTTCAGGTTTGAGGTCTTGCCCATACCCCTTGCCAATAAGGGTTGCTGGCTCATCTCTCACTTCTCATCTCTTTCTTCATGCCCCATGCTCCTTATCACTCATCTCTCATCTCTTACTTCTCATCTCTCGCTCAGACTTTCCAGGCGTTCAAGCCGGGCGTTTACCGTGGTTTTTAGTTGCAAGATCTCCTCTTGCAGTTCCTGGTTTTGTTTCACAAGTTCTTCAATCTGCTTTTGCATAAAAGCGATCTCTTCTTGTTGTTCCTGAATGGCTTTAATGTTTACCACAGAAAAGTTGTGATAGGCAATGCCTAGGTTTCCGTTGTTCTCGGAAACAAATTCAGGGTAAATTTCTTTTACCTCCTGGGCAATCAACCCATAGGAGACATCCTCTGAGTCAGGATTTGATTTAAACCTGAATGTTACCGGGTTTAGCTGCATGAGCTTGCTTAATGCAGAATGGACTGGATTTATGTCCGTTTTCAGGTTACGGTCGGAAACATAATGGTATTCAGCCGTGGCATGCTCTATCCACGCCCGGGTATTGCTGCCATTATAATCAAAGACGAGGTCGTTATAACTGTTGATCTGTATGCTCCACCAGTAAGTGTTGTCAGGCCTTTCAAGGCGCAGTCCGTTTTGGAAACCGTTTCCTGCTTGTTTTACATGTAACCGGGATCCTGGGGTTGATGTTCCAATACCAACTCTGCCATTTTCATCAAGAGTCATTACTGTCTTATCATTTGTTCCGAATTTAAGTGGCCCGTTTTCATAATTATACAGCCATCCCATCGTTCCCGAAAGGCCAATCAGTAATCCATCAGTTCCTCCCTGTCCGCTACTACTATTGAAATAATGGGCAAAAGTTGATGAAGTACCACCATTAACACAAAATGGACCAACAGGGTCACTTACACCTATACCCAATCTTCCTCCTGGAGGAACAGTGAGATCACCATCTGATTTTATCAATAATCCTTTGGCATTGCTATTAAAGATTCTGAACTCGTCATATGCAAGTCCTACGGTAAACTTCTGTTCACCCCCTTTCTTAAAGTTTATGAATGAATAATTGCTTGCATAGCTTCCCTCCATATCCAAAGTCAGGTATGCACCATTGGTTGCTGATTTTACCATTAGATGGGAATTTCCTGAAGGTTTATTTATTTCCAGATCGTAAACTGGGTTGTCTGTTCCAATGCCAACAGTTCCATTTCCTCTAATGGTGAAGATATCCTGGCCTGAAGAGCCATTATAATACCAGAGGTTCATTCTGGAATCATTGTCATTGTCTGAACACAATGCAGCCCACGTAAAGTATTTTGTTGGGATGGCTGTGTTTTTAAATGTCAGTCTGGCATAGTCTCCTTCACTCTCTTCAAGCATTAAGTGTGGATAATCAGCATTGCTGTTGACTTTAATGTGGACTTTTGAGTTTTCAGGGAATGCCCCGATCCCCACATTGCTGTTCTGAATATTCAGAACGGGAACCAGGTTGGGTGTATCGTAAAGGGTGAACAGATCCTCCCCGGTGCCCCAAAGGTCATAACCGATGGCAAATTTTTCGGTTGATCCCTTCCAGAAGGTTATTTTCTGAACATTACTGGCTTCTGTTGAAGTATTATTCAACCGGATCTGTGGGATGGCGGAGGATGCTATCTCAAAATTACTGCGGGGATTTGTAATGCCTATTCCCACATTCCCCGAATTAAAATAGATATGATTTCCGTTTTGCTGCCATAATGCCATTCCTTCTGAATCTTCTCCTGGAGACCATTCAGATCCATTCCATTTTAGCACCTGTCCGGCAGATGCGCCCTGCTGTGCAATTTGAAGGGGCCAAAGCGAAGAGCCAGTGCCGGAAAGGCTGGCATTGGTTACCAGGTTGACCTCTTCGGCCTGAAAGGCAAATCCTACACTGGAGAATTTGGTGCGCGGGCTCATCTCGGCCTCGGTGCCCACCTGGATGCCCAGCCAGCGGTCTGCATCCTGGAAAAGATCAGCGGCGAGCTGAACGACTGATCCAAGGGTGACCTGGAATAATCCATCCGTCACCTGGACGGTTTGGGTTTCAGACCAAAAGGCGGTACCACCCGTTGCCGACTCATATAAGGAAAAAGTGATGTCCAGGCTGGCGTTTACCGGATTGCCTTCCGGGTCAGCCAGGCGACCCTGAAAATCGATCATGGGAGGAGCAATCAAGATTTGCGGGTCCTGGGCCATGAGGCCGGTGGTCCACACCAGGATCATGGCGAAAAGCAAAGTTGGTTTCATAGGTTTAAAGTTTAAGGTTTAAGGTTTAAGCCTGCCTGCCGGCAGGCAGGGTTCAAGGTTTAAGGTTCAAAGTTTGGGGTTTTGAGTTTGGGGTTTTGATTGTTGGTCGTCAGGTGTTTGTGGGATTTTTTGTGTCAATTTGTGTTTTTTTATTTGTGTGGATTCGTGGACTTTCTTTTCTCTTAAGTTTCATAAGTCTCTAAAGTCTCTCACTTCTCTCCTCTCACTTCTCATCTCTCGCTCAAGCTCTCCAGTGCCTTTTCGAGGCGTTCGAGGCGGGCATTGAGCTGTTGATCGTTGTTTTTGAGGGTATCGTTTTCGGCCCGGAGCCGATCGTTTTCGGCTTTCAGTTCCTTGATGGCCTCTGCCATCACGGGAAGGAGTTTCACGTAATCAATGGACTTGTAACCCTCAGCATCGGTTTTTACCAGTTCGGGAATGACCTGCTCCAGGTCCTGGGCAATGAAACCGAACTGGATGCCTTCTTCAAAACCCATCTGGGGGAATTCCTCCTGCTTCCACACGTAGCTGACTCCCTGCAGCTGTATCAAGGCATTCAGCCCGTAAGGAATGGGTTGTATGCGGGTTTTCCAGCGGCGGTCGCTGTGATAAAGGGTAGTGCTATTCCCGATGGTTCCCCTGACATCCAGCTTGTAATTGGGTGCTGTGGTGCCGATTCCAACATTTCCATCATTGGTTAGGGACATTCTGTCGCCCAGGCAATAGAACACCAGGTCGTCATTGCCATTGACATATAGGGCATGCACGGTGCTTCCCCGTTTCAGGTTTAATTCGGGAGCCTGGGCAGGCGATTCCACCAAGATCCTGGGGTTTGCCTCCCCAAAGATATGCAGGGGCCGGGTCGGGTTGATAGTGCCAATGCCGACCATCCCATTATCGGTTATTACCATTCTGTCGCTGGTACAACTGAACACCAGGTCCTGATTTCCATTGACATACATGGAATGCAGGGTGCTTCCCCGTTTCAAGTTTAATTCGGGAGCCTGTGCAGGGGATTCCACCAGGATCCTGGGGTTTGCCTCGCCAAAAACGTGCAATAAACGGTTTGGGGCTGTAGTGCCAATTCCAACCATTCCCCCTATCCCTATTTCACCACTTACATTTAGTCCACCGGTAATTCCGACTTCACCATGCAGATATAAACGGGAGTCCCCATAGATACTAAACATGTTTTTCCCTTCAATGCCATTGTTGAAATTGATATGGTATTGCGACAAGGAATTGGATTCTTGTGTCGTGGCTGCAATAACCCAGTGTTTTTCAGGAGCCAGCAAGGTTCGGAAGGATATCCTGGAAAATCCATCCGTTTCAGTGAGGAATACATGAGGAAAATTATCTACGGAATTGCCTTTTATTTCAAGCATTCCTTCCGGGGTGGTGGTGCCAATACCTATATTGGCATTATTGCCAAGGATCACCGTATTGGAATGCGTCAGCATGACATTGGCTCCCAAAGCCGTGCTGTTGGCAATGTTCCCATCGGAATAACCAGTATTTGCCCCGATGAAAGTATTATTAACATTGTTTAAAAATTGGGTGATAATGCCTGCATTCCCCGAATGATAACCTATGGCCGTGTTACTATCAGATTTATTATGACTAAGGGAACCTCCGCCAATAGCAGTATTTCCGGAACCTGAAGCATTAACCATTAAGGCTTCATAACCCATGGCCGTATTATTATTTCCACTCAAGTTGTTGTACAATGCATAACCTCCCAAAGCGGAATTATTTACACCATCCTGGTTATAATACATTGAAAAGTTTCCGCAAGCCGTGTTTTCATCACCAATGGTGTTTGAGAATAGCGATTTGGAACCAATCGCGGTATTGCCTAGTCCATGATGGAGTGCACTTGCCCCCAAGCCATTATTATACAAAGCACTATCCCCAACGGCGACCAGGTTGCTCCGGTCGGTGTTTTGAAACAGGGCCTTGGCTCCAATGGCCACATTGGCGTAGGCTGTCGTGTTATTGTTAAGGGCATAGTTCCCCAGGGCGGTATTGTAACTTCCGGAAGAATTAAAGGCCATTGTATGCTGCCCAACCGAGGTATTTCCATGACCCCCGATATTATTTGGGAGGGCATACTGGCCCAGGGCTGTGTTGTTATTTCCGATTGTGTTAGAATACAGAGCTCCCTCGCCCGTTGCAACATTATTCTCTCCGGAGGTATTGTTAGACAATGAATTGAAACCAGTTGCTGTATTTTTTTTGCCTGTTGAATTAGAAGAAAGCGCTTGTGTCCCAATTGCAGTATTATCATGCCCGCTGGTGTTTGAAAACAGTGCATGATATCCAAAAGCTGAATTTTTTATTCCTGAAAGGTTGTTTAATAAAGAAGCGTTGCCCATGGCCGTATTATACAAACCTGACTCGTTGAGTGAGAGAGCGCTGTTGCCAAGGGCCGTATTTTCCAAATGACCTCCTCCGCCTTTTCCAATGGTTAGATCGTTTATCAAGGCATCCCCTTCAGCCACCTCAAGTTTGGCCTGCGGGTTTTCTGTGCCGATGCCCACGTTTCCGGTTCTTCCTACCGGTTCTGAGGGTATGGGGTCTCCAACCCAGGTGGGATCACCTTCCGGGGCCTGCAAGGCATAGCCCACGCTGGAGAACTGGGTACGCGGGCTCATCTCGGGTTCTGTGCCGATTTGCATTCCCAGCCAGCGTCCAGGACTGCCGGCAAAATGATCAATGTGCAAGGGGTTGATTTCACCCAATTTTACCTGGAACAGCCCCTCGCTTACCTGTACGGTTTGGGTTTCAGTCCACAGGGCAACGCCTCCTGAAGGAACATCATACAGTGAAAAGGTCATGTCAAGGGTGGCACTTACCGGGTTGCCATTTTCCAGGTGCAGCCGCCCCTGGAAATCGATGGTGGTGGGGACCGCTTTAGCGGTTTTGTCGTTTTCATCTTCCCTGACCAATTCCTGGGCCAGGATGCCGGTGCCCCATACCAGGGCAAGGGCGAAAAGGATGGGCGTCTTCATTGGTTTAAGTTTTTTTGTTGTCATTCCTGCCTGCTGGCAGGCAGGGTTAT
>JAZBOS010000064.1 GCA_036351255.1 Bacteroides sp. | reverse complement strand
CCGGCAACAGGATCCTCACCGAATTCGGGATCATTGCCTCCCTGAACATCCTTATCGCCTACATACTGACCCTGTTTCTCATACCCATCTTCTTCAGCTACCTGCCACCGCCAAAACCCCGTCACACGAAGCACCTGGAGAAGGGGCTGACTACCAGCATCGTAGACCGGCTTTTATTGATCGTCCAGAAGAAAAGAAACATAATTTACATGGCTGTCGCCCTGCTCATTGCCATAGGGGTTATCGGTGTCACCCGGCTTGAAACAACCGGGAATATTGTTGATGATATTTCCAAAAGCAACAAACTATACACGGATTTGATATTCCTTGAAAAGAATTTCAAAGGAGTAATGCCCCTGGAGATAAGCATAGACACAAAGGAAGCGGAAGGTGTTTTTAAAAATAACGCCAGGACCCTTTATAAGATCAAGCGATTGCAAAAAGTCTTCACCAAAGATTCCCTTTTCAGCCCATTTTTTTCGCGCCCCTTATCCATTGTTGATGGCATAAGTTTCTTTTACCAGGCGCACATGGGAGGAGATCCCAAGTATTTTATACTTCCACCTCCTTCCAAGTTAAAGGAACTTACGAATTATACAAGCAATATAGGCGGTGGCAAAGCGTTCCGGTCTTTCATCGACAGCACCAATCGCCTCACCAGGATAAGCATTCAAATGGCCAATGTGGGGACCAAGGAGATAGAATGGATCAGCGACAGCCTTGAGCTGAGGGTTGACCGGATCTTCCCTCCTGAAGAATACGATGTTTCAATAACCGGCACCAGCATAGTCTTTCTGAAAGGCACCAATTACCTTGTACGGAACCTCATCTCCAGCCTTATACTGGCCCTGGTGGTGATCTCGATGCTTATGGCATTGTTGTTTTCTTCATTCAGGATGATTTTCATCTCCCTGGTCCCGAACCTTATACCTTTGCTGCTGACCGCTGCCCTGATGGGGTTCCTGGGTATCTCCATCAAACCATCAACCATCCTGATATTCAGCATTGCCCTGGGTATCTCCGTGGATAACGCCATCCATTTCCTGTCAAGGTACAGGCTGCACCTCAGATGGAATAACTGGAACATTAAAGAAGCCGTTCTGGAAGCCCTCAGGGAAACAGGCTACAGCATGATGTATTCCTCGGTGGTACTCTTTTTTGGGTTCGCCATTTTCATCCTGTCTTCATTCGGCGGAACAGAAGCCCTGGGATACCTGATATCATTCACACTGGTCATTGCACTGCTCTGCAACTTGTTTTTGTTACCATCGCTCCTGCTGACGCTTGACAAGGCCATTACCACGAAACGATTTAAAGAACCTTTCCTCGAGATCCTGGTGGAGGATGAGGAGGGAGACATAGAGATTGATGAACTTGAAATTGAAAAGACATGAAAGGAATCATTTTAGCCGGTGGGGCCGGCACAAGGTTATTTCCCATTACCCTTGCAATCAGCAAGCAGCTTATGCCCATTTATGACAAACCAATGATCTATTATCCCCTCTCGGTGCTGATGATGGCGGGCATCAACGAGGTCCTTATCATCACGACCCCGGAAGATTCAACGGCATTCAGGCGTTTGCTCGGTGATGGCAAACAGCTGGGATGCAGGTTTGATTATGCCGTACAGGAACAACCTAACGGATTGGCCCAGGCATTTGTGATTGGAGAGGACTTCATCGGGAGGGATAAAGTGGCCCTGATCCTGGGAGACAACATCTTTTATGGCGCCGGGTTAAAGGAATTACTGCAGTACAACAATGATCCGGATGGCGGGGTCGTATTTGCCTATCATGTAAGCGATCCCCAGCGCTATGGCGTGGTGGAATTCGACAGTGAGAACATGGCCATCTCAATCGAAGAAAAACCGCAACAGCCCAAATCAAATTACGCGGTGCCCGGGCTTTACTTTTATGACAATACGGTTGTTGAAGTTGCTAAAAACATCAGGCCCAGTGCACGGGGAGAATATGAGATTACCGATGTAAACAAGCATTACCTGAAGGAAAAGAAGCTAAAAGTGGGTATACTTGGCAGGGGGCATGCCTGGCTTGACACCGGTACTTTTGAATCATTAATGCAGGCAGCCCAGTTTGTCGAAGTGATTGAGCAGAGGCAGGGCCAGAAAATAGGGTGCATTGAAGAAATAGCTTATAGAATGGGTTTCATCGACAAAGAGCAACTTCTGACAATAGCGGAACCCCTTTTAAAAAGCGGGTATGGGGATTATCTCCTCAGACTTGTCAAGTAAGATTCATCCATGAAGAACAACGAACTGCTTATAAAATTTGAGAAAGCCCTTGAAGCCGGGTCTTTTACAGGATACCCCAGGGAACTTTACGAACCCATTGCCTATACAATGGGCCAAAAAGGCAAAAGGATGAGGCCGCTGCTTCTGTTAATGTCCTGTGAGCTCTTTGGAGGCAATAGCCTGGACGCCATTTACCCTGCCATGGCCATTGAAGTTTTTCACAATTTTACCCTGGTGCATGATGATATTATGGACAAGGCCACCCTGAGAAGGGGGAAGGAAACAGTTTACCAGAAGTGGAATGAGAGCATTGCCATACTCTCAGGCGACACCATGTTTGCGCTGGCAAATAAGTATATGGTTAAATGCGGGCATGACAGGTTGG
>JAZBOS010000063.1 GCA_036351255.1 Bacteroides sp. | reverse complement strand
TTTGTGCGGGGGCTCATCTCGGCTTCCGTACCCACCTGGATGCCCAGCCAACGGTCGGTGCCGCTGAAATGGGTTTGGGTAAAGGGTGTGATCTCGCCCAGCTTCACCTGGAACAGCCCATCGATGACCTGCAGGGTTTTGGTCTCTGTCCACAAGGCCGTACCTCCTGAGCCTATGTCATACAGGGAGAATTTTATGCTCAGGGTGGCATTCACGGGGCTGCCGCCACTGTCATGCAGCCGCCCCTGGAAGTCGATGGTGGATGGCACTGCCGTGGCCTTCTCAGTGGACTCACTTTCACGGGCAGCCTCCTGGGCTAGGGTGCCGATGCTCCATACCAGGGCAAGGGCGAAAAGGATCGGGGTTTTCATAAGTTCAAGGTTTAAGGTTCAAGCCTGCCTGCCGGCAGGCAGGGTTCAAGGTTACTGCCCGGACTCCCTCCGCTGGCCAGCGGAGGGTTGGGGGGAGGTTCTTTGAAAATTGTTGTCAATGTTGTCAATGTTGTCAGGTCAATGATTATTATTCATTGGGGAGATTCTTTGTGTCAATTTGTGTTTTTCATTTGTGTGCATTTGTGGACAGGATTTTTCTCCACAAATGGCCACAAATGTTAAGTTCCACAAATGTTCACAAATCAGGTTTTTCATCTTCTTTCTCATTACTCACCTCTCATCTCTCACTTCTCATCTCTTCCGTCAAGGAACCGAAAAGGCAAAAGGAGACCTTGGGGTCTGCAGGCAGCCCTAAAATCAGGGGATGAGGGTGGACAGGTTATTGGGAGGTCTTACAGCCTGAGGCGCCGACAGGCCCGGTTTCGGGGCAGTGATCGTGGCAAAACTGTTTTAAAAACCCTTTGTGAATGGTTTGCAATAAATATCCGTAGGGTGGGTGAGGCCACCCGGTGAGTGCTGGACAAAACAGTCCAAAGAGCGGACTGAAAGGGAAGATTGATTTGTGAAAGTTAAAAAAAAAATCGATAGGTTGTACCATTCCTTCGTTCAAACTTGATAAAATTATTAAATGGAAATGAAAAATTTAGATTGTAAAACACTAAGTTATTAATAACCAATAGGTTAAAACAAATACTGGCTGATGCTTAAAAAATAAAAATGAAAAAAAATACAATCCCCGGTTTTTCCCGCCGCCCTGAAGCCTGGAAATGCCTTGTTTTTTATTTTAAAAAAGATCATTTTCATATTAAAAAAAGGCATGAAAAGTATACCAGGGTCATACCAAGCTCGTGTCAGGGTCATGCCAGGTTCTTCTGGACACGACGATGGTGGGAGGAAGTAAGAAGTGAGAAGTGAGAAGTGAGAAGTGAGCCAATAAGGGCTGTTGGCTATTAGCTTTAAGCTTTTGGCCAAAAAATCTGCTAATCCTCAGATCTGCTAATCATCTCATTATCACATTATCAAATCATCACATTCTCTCACCTCTCATCTTTCATCTCTCCTCTCTCCTCACTGCGGTACGGAGCTTCCTATCCCGCTGTTGGGATTCCAGATGTTGTTCTTATCCTGGGTCTGCACCTGTCCGTTAAGGTCGAAGTCGCCAGCGCGGTAGCCGCTGAGGCCCGACTGGGGGTTCCAGATGTTGTTCTTGTCCTGGGTCTGCACCTGCCCGTTGGCATCCCCATCGCCGCCAAACATGCCATACAGGCCATTGGCCAGGAGCTTATGGCCGTTGAGGTAGGCCGACTTGTCCTTGCGGGCAAAGGCTTTTTCGAGGGCTTGGGTGAAGTCCCAGCTATAGCCACCCCCTTCATAGGAGAGGCCTTCGGCCGACATCACCGCCAGGTGGTTGCGGTGGCGCACCACTACGAAAAGGTTGTTTTCCACCGCCAGTCCGTGTAAGGAAGGTAGTGAGCTGCCATCGGTCTCGGTGATGGTGCCGTCGCTTTTCAGCAAAAAGGCCTTTGGCCATCCCGGCACGAGGGTTCCTGCATTAGCCTCGGCGGGTGTAGCTGCATCGCGCAGCTCCACCAGCATCCAGTCGACCACCCCGGCTGGAATGGTGGCGACGGCCTCCGTGCCCGAATAATTCCAAGGGGCCTGGTTGAAAGGCTGGGTGAGGGGCAGGTAACCCCCGGTGTTCAGGCTGGTGTTCATACTGGGATCAGTGGGATTGGAAGGTCCTTCAAGAAACACCTTCAGGCTGAGCCAGCCGGGAGGGAAGGGTACGGAAAGGGTGCCCAGGTAATAGCCCGCTAACAGGCGATAGCTGGTACTGATGGCCTCCTGTCCTGAGAGGCCGCCCACCACGCTGCCCTGAAGGGTGTAGCTGGCCGAAGCAGGCGGAGCAGCAGGGTTGGAGCCCGTCGAAAAGGTGTACTGCCGCAAGGTGTAAGACTGGGCCAAAAGCCCGGCACTCATCAGGAGTGTAAGGGTTAAAAATACGATCTTTTTCATGGGAAATTTTTTTAGAGTTGTCATTGTTTTCGTTGTTTTCGTTGTTGTCAGGTTTGGGGTTAGTAGTTTGGGGTTCAGGGGTTTAGAAAAAATTAATCAAAAATCGTTAATCGTTAATCTGAGATCAAAAGGTCTCGGGTTTCGATTGTCAGGTTTCGGGTGTCAGGTCATTAGTCATTGGTCATTGGTCTTTCAACTCCTCAACTCCTCAACTTTTCAACGGGTTCCAGGTTTCAGAGCTTCTCCGCTGGCCTGTGGATTTTGCCCCATGCTCCATGCCCCTTGCCCCATGCCAATAAGGGCTGTTGGCTATTAGCTTTTAGCTTTTGGCCAAAAAATCTGCTAATCCTCAAATCCTCAAATCTGCTATTCATCTCATTATTTCATTATCACATTACCAAATTATCACATCATCACATTCACTCATCACTTCTCTCCCTTTCCAGGGCTTCAATCCGCATGAGCAGGGCATTGATGATCTTTTGCTGTTCGATGATCTGAAGCTGGAGGTTCTCGACAGTCTCCACGGTTTCAAAGGCCATGCGGGTCATGTCCGTCACCTCGCCGTTTTCCTGTTTCTCCTGTTCGGCAGAGGTGATCCAGGGCAGGTGTTTCTCTTTGAGCAGGAATTCTTCCACCTGGATGGGGCTAAGGGCTTCATAGCTTTCCTCAAAAACGAAGTCGGGCTTGGTGTAAGCGCTTCCATTAGCTGAGCCAGCCGTTCCGCCATAATACACGCTGCCTGTGGCACGGATGTCACCTGTTACGTCGAAGGCATAGGCGGGGTTTGTGGTTCCAACGCCCACCTTTCCCCCGTTGGGTTGAAGCAGGATGGGCTGCCGCCTGGCGTCAGAGGCACGGTAACAGTCGAAGATCAGCCCACTCGACAAAAAATAGAGATTGGCAAAGTCGCCTTCTGCTGTTCCGATCTTTAATGCATTTCCAGCCCCATCTGCGTTTGCTACCAACAGTCTCCCTGCCTGTGTACTGCTGCCCACTACAAGTCGGCTCGAAATGTCGGCCTGGCCCATCACCGAAAGGGCATTGGCAGGACTACTGGTTCCAATGCCTACATTGCCGTTTTTTAAAACGGTCATTGCATTTGAAAGAGCAGAAGAAGTTCCGTTTCCAATGACAAAAAGTCTGTCGGCTGCATTCCAGCTATTAATGCTTGCTGGTGTATAAGCAGTGTTGTATGTGCCAATTACTGTTTCAAAGGCTGATGGTGCGTTAGTGAAATTGCCCAAGGCCGTTGAATTGTTCCCTGAAGCATTGGTGAAATAACCTATTGCGGTGGAAGTATGTCCCGAAGCGATGGATGAATAACCCATAGCGGTGGAACTTATTCCAGTGGCTTCGGTGCCAAAACCCATTGCAAAAGAACTGATTTCCGAGGCAGTTGTACCCAAGCCCATTGCGGTGGAGGCTTCTCCCGAAGCGATTGTGCCAGAACCCATTGCAGTGGAACTTTCTCCTGAAGCGATTGTGCGGGACCCCATAGCCGTAGAACCATCACCAATGTTGTCTATATCCCATTGCGTTCCATTCACAACACCGGCTCTGAAGGCTGCTTTATCAGGATACCACATCATCCGGGTGCCTGCACCCGATACCGGGGGGTTCCCGGGATCTGTTGGTTTATGCGCTCCAACAAACAATACATTTCCCTGGCCTTGCTCAATCCCATATGCCTGCAATAAGGCAGTTGGGGCGCTGGTTCCAATTCCAACATTGCCACTAACATAAAAATTTCCTCCTTCAAAATAGCCTGAATAGCCGCTTCCTGAGTTGGTTTTCCCTCTGATTCCAATACCAAGGCCACAATCCAAAGATGCATAACCAAATACCCCAGAGAAATAGTCTGTCCCGTTTGTTTCTCCCACAATACCATTACCCGACAGGGATGCACCACCTATTGCTGCACCTGCTGCAGTGTTGGTTATTTTAAAAGCTTCACCTTCTGAGAAGGATAAAACTTGATTAAAGGGTAGACTTAATGTTGCGTCAGGGATAGTTTCCCAGGATGCCAGTCCGTTGGCATCAGAGGTAAGCACTTTTCCCTTGCCCGGGCTGCCGCCGGTTATTTTTACTTGTCCGCCGACTTCGAGTTTATTTTCAGGGTTGTCAATCCCGATGCCTGTATTGCCATTTTTCAGAATGGTTAAGGCATTACTTCGAGTGCTCTCATTTAATCCATTACCAATAGAAAAAAGACGGTCTGTTCCGACCCAATCATTAATACTTGAAGGCGTGTAATTTGTCGTATAACTTCCAATAGCCGTTTCATTTCTTGTAACAGCATTGACTTCTACTCCCATTGCAATTGATGAATTACCAGAGGCAGTCGAACCCGCTCCCACAGCAAAGGAAAAAATTCCTGATGCAATAGTATTGACTCCCAAAGCGGTGGACACGTGTCCGCTGGCAATTGTGGCTTGTCCAAAGGCGGTTGAAAAGTAACCAATGTTTTCTGCATCCCAACCCGTATTGTAAGCTTCTCCAGCTCTAAAAGCAGCCTTATCGGGATACCACATCATGCGCGTACCACCACCTGATGCCGGGGGTGCACCTGCATTTTTTTCTGTGTATTTGCAAGTTCCAACAAATAAAACATTCCCTTCGCCAATGTCTGTGCCATAGGTGTGCAAAAGTGCAGTAGGGTTTGCTGTTCCAAATCCTGCATTTCCGTTCTTCAGGATGGTCAATGCATTGTTTCTCAAGGAAGATGAAGCGCCATTGCCAATTACGAAAAGCCTGTCCGTATCCATCCAGCCATTAGGGTCATAAGGCGAATATTCAGAATTATAACGGCCAATGGCAGTTTCCATATAAGATGGGGCGATGGTGTAAAATCCCGATGCGGATGAAAATTTTCCCGAAGCGATGGTGTTTCTGCCCATAGCGGTGGAATAATCCCCTGAAGCGGTTGTGGAATAACCCATAGCCACAGAAAAGAATCCTGTATTAGCCTGGTCCCACTGGCTGCCGCTTACATATCCAGCCCTGAATGCAGCCTTGTCGGGATACCACATCATCCGGGTTCCAACACCTGTTGCAGGAGGTTCGCCGGGGTCTGTTAATTTAAACCCTCCGGCAAACAAAACATTCCCTTCGCCAGTGCCTGTTCCGTAAGCATGCAACAGGGCCGCCGGAATGGTGGTGCCGATCCCTACATTTCCTGCATTATAGTAAATATGGTCTCCCGATAAGGTCCAAACATTGCTGGCATCGCCCGACTGCAGGGCATAAGCCACGCTGGAGAACTTCGTGCGCGGGCTCATCTCGGCCTCTGATCCTACCTGTATGCCCAGCCAGCGGCTGTCGCTCTCGGCAAAAAAATCGGGACTTAAGGGGTTAAACGTTCCAAGGGTGACCTGGAATAAACCATCCGAAACTTCGACTGCAGTGTGCGTTTCCGCCCAAAAGGGAACGCCACCCGCTTCCAGGTCATAAATCGCAAAGGTAATATTCAGGTTTGCATTCACCGGGCTGCCCCCACTGTCGTGCAGCCGCCCCTGGAAACCGATGGTGGTGGGGACCGCTTTAGCGGTTTTGTCGTTTTCATCTCCCCTGGCTACTTCCTGGGCCAGGATGCCGGTGCCCCATACCAGGGCAAGGGCGAGAATCATCAGGGATCTCATAAGTTCAATGTTTAAGGTTCAAGGTTCAAGGTTAGGGGTTCGGGGTTTGGGGTTTGAGGTTTAAAGTTCAAGGTTTAAGGTTTAAGCTTGCCTGCCGGCAGGCAGGGTTTAAGGTTACTTCCCGGGCTCCCCCTTTGGAGAGCTTGTCTCGCCTCAGGCGAGGGTTTGGGGGGAGGTTCTTTGAGAATTGTTGTCAATGTTGTCAATGTTGTCAATGTTGTCAGGTTTCAGGTTTTGGGTTTTGGGTTTGGGGTTTGAGGTTTGAGGTCTTGACCATACCCCTTGCCAATAAGGGTTGCTGGCTCATCTCTCACTTCTCATCTCTCCTCCAGGCTTTCCAGCGCTCTTTCCAGGCGTTCCAGGCGGGCGTTAAGCTGGCTGTTTCTTTGTATGAGTTCTTCGTTTTTATTCTTGAGTTCAATAATCGATTTGTTCTGTTCGATGATCTGCAGCTGGAGGTTCTCGACGGTCTCCACGGTTTCAAAGGCCATGCGGGTCATGTCCGTCACCTCGCCGTTTTCCTGTTTCTCCTGTTCGGCAGAGGTGATCCAGGGCAGGTGTTTCTCTTTGAGCAGGAACTCCTCCACCTCAAAGGGGTCAAGGGCATCATAGCTTTCCTCAAAAACATAGTCGGGCTTGGTGTAAGCGGTTCCATTGGCTGAACCAGCCGTTCCGCCATAATACACACTGCCGGTGGCCCTGATATTTCCGTTCACATCCAGGTCGTACATGGGTACCCACGTCCTGATCCCTACTTTATTGGATCTGGAAGGGTTCATAACAATGTCTTCTCCTTCAGCCATGCCCTGGATGGCAAGGGGATGGCCGGAGAAAGAAAAATCAAGGATGTTCCCATCGGTGCGCAGGGCGATCCATTGCCCGCTGGTTTTTGCGAGCTGGATGCGGCTGTTGCCAATGACCTCCAATTTATAGGCTGGATTATCTGTACCCAGGCCTGTGTTGCCGTTTTTCAGGATGGTCAGGGCGTTGCTGAGTTCGTCATGGGCTGTTCCGTTTCCAACAACGAAAAGGCGGTCTCCTGGTTCCCATGAATCTTCTCCGGTCGGACTGTAGGCTGTATTATAACTTCCCAGAACCGTTTCAGCAAAAGAAAGGGCTGTAGTATTTCTACCCAGGGCCATTGAATATCTGGCGGAAGCGGTTGTTGCTACACCGATGGCTGTTGACATATATCCTGAAGCATCTGTTACATAACCCATTGCCGTGGCATAAGCCCCCGCGTTGGTATGATATCCCATTGCTGTAGAATATGCACCGGCGGTTGTATTATAACCCATTGCTACTGAATTTGCTCCGATATAGGGACGGTCCCATTGAATGCCTTCTACCGTACCTGCGCGGAAAGCTCCTCTGTCAGGATACCACATCATGCGGGTGCCTGCCCCGGATACCGGGGGATCGCCAAAATCCATTGATTTTTTTTGTCCGACAAAAACCACATTTCCCCCACCAATGCCAGTGCCGTGGGTATGTAAAAGCGCGGAGGGGCTTTGCGTTCCAATGCCGGTATTTCCTTCAACGAAAAAACGGCCTCCCTGGAAATAACCCGAAAACCCCCCGGGTGCATTTGCATGTCCATAAATGGCTATTCCTGAGCCTGAAGTAGCACTTGAAAAACCAACTATTCCACGCCCGGATGTGCCGGTTAATAATCCATAAACCCCAACGCCAGAGGTGCTTAGACCATAGATTCCGATATTTGCAGTTTCTTCGTCCGTGCTGGTATTTTCAACCTGGAAGGCTGCTTGCGATGCACTCACACTTCCTGAAAAAGGCAAGGTTAATCCGGCAGGTGTTTGCCAGGAGGCAAGTCCGCTCGGATCCGAGGTAAGGACTTTTCCTGCTCCGGGATTGCCGCCGGTAATTTTGACCTGGCCGCCGACTTCCAGCTTGTTCGCAGGGTTGCTGATCCCAATGCCGGTATTGCCGTTTTTAAGGATGGTCAGGGCATTGCTCCGGGCATTGAATTCTGTGCCGTTGGCAACCACAAAAAGCCGGTCGGATGGCTCCCAGGAGTTTATTCCGGCGGGGGTGTAGTTGGTGTTATATTTTCCGAAAACGGTTTCACAATAAGACGGGGCATTTGAATAATAACCGAAAGCTGTTGCAAAATCCCCGGAGGCGGTGGTTCCGCTTCCCATAGCGAAGGAACTGCTTCCTGATGCGGTGGCAGAACTGCCCATGGCCACGGAATTATTCCCCGTAGCATCGGTCAGCGATCCCATGGCCACGGCATAACTTCCCTCCGCCGTGCTGCCATAACCCAAGGCGGAAGCATAGGAGCCACTGGCGATGGTGTTGTCGCCAAAGGCCACGGTTCCATAGCCTGAAGCGGTGGTGTTTTTCCCCATCGCCACCGAGAAGTGTCCCATGCTGGCTGAGTTCCATTGCGTGCCGTTCACCATCCCAAGCCTGAATATGGCTTTGTCAGGGTACCACATGAGCCGTGTGCCGGCACCGGACACAGGAGGGAAGATGCCGCCCGAGGATTTGTATTCGCCCACAAACAGGACGTTGCCCTGGTCTGTGCCTGTTCCATGGGTATGGAGCAGTGCCAAAGGAGCAGTGATGCCGATGCCCACATTCCCTGTCCGGCCAATGGCATCGGTAGGGTTGGGGTTTCCTTCCCAGCTGGGGTCAGTCTCCAGAGCCTGCAGGGCGTAACCCACGCTTGAGATTTTTGTTCGGGGGCTCATTTCTGCCTCGGTGCCCACCTTCATGCCCAACCATCGGTCGGTGCCGCTGAAATGGCTTGGAGTAAAAGGAGTTACCTCTCCCAGCTTCACCTGGAACAGGCCATCAGCGACCTGTACCGACTTTGTCTCCGTCCACAGGGCCGTGCCGCCCGACAGCACATCGTAAAGTGAAAACGTGATGTCGAGGGTGGCATTCACCGGGCTGCCACCACTGTCGTGCAGCCGCCCCTGGAAATCGATGGTAGTGGGGACCGCTTTAGCGGTTTTGTCGTTTTCATCTTCCCTGGCCAATTCCTGGGCCAGGATGCCGGTGCCCCATACCAGGGCAAGGGCGAAAAGGATGGGCGTCTTCATTGGTTTAAGTTTTTTTGTTGTCATTCCTGCCTGCTGGCAGGCAGGGTTAT
>JAZBOS010000062.1 GCA_036351255.1 Bacteroides sp. | reverse complement strand
ATAAGGACCCTGAAAGAGGCCAGCCCCTAGCGGGTCGTTCCTGTATTTCAAGGCAGAAGATTGTATTTTTTCAGAAAATGTTGTAATTTCCAAGGTTGGAAGCGAACTATAAAAAAACCTAAGCGATGAAAAAAGCCATTCTTGCCACCGACCTGTCGAAGGCGTCCGACCTGCTGATGGAATGCGTGCCACAGTTCAAAGCCCTGGGTATTGAGCATATCACCGTATTTCACGCAGCCACCATCAGTTTCAACTATATGGAATACAGCGGCTATTCGATGATGGTGCACATCGAAGCCCGTATGATCAATATGCGAAATAAGATGCGCGAGCAGGGCATCGAGTCCGACATCGTGCTGAAAGAGGGCCTGCCTTCGCAGGAGATCATTGACTTCGCGGCCCTGCATCCGGATGCGCTGATCATTATGGGCAGCAAGGGGTCGGGCTTTGCCAAGCGCAACCTCATCGGAAGCACCACCCTGCGCGTCATCCAGCAGAGCCAGAGCCCGGTGCTGATGATCCGCATCAAGCACCTGGGGCGCAATGCCATGGGCGAAGAGGAATGTGTCCTGGAAACGCGTGACCTGCTGAGCCATGGTTTGCTGCTGACCGATTTCTCACAAAATTCGGGGCTGGCCTTTAATTACCTGAAAGAAAACCTGGCCGCCCATTTCGAGCAGCTCAGCCTGCTGCACGTGCAGGACACCGTGGCCCTGCGCCACCACGACAAGGAGACCCTGGCACGCTTTAACCAGATCGACCGCGGTCGCCTGGAGAAGATGGCAGAAGAGATTGGTGATGCCGCCAAAACCCCCGTCAGCAAGATCCTGGCAGAAGGGGCCATTGTGCCCGAGATCATGCGCGAGGTGAAACTCAATTTGGTTTCGCTGATCATCATGGGCACCCACGGCCGCTCGCATTTCTCCGACATCGTGCTGGGTAGCACCGTCTTTCCCGTGATCCAGCTGGTAGAATCGAACTGCCTGCTGATCCCCCTGAAGCAGGAATAAACCGTGCTTTTTCTGAAACCTTAACAAGCCTTTAAGGTTTTTTATGGCTTGTATGCCGTAAGTTTGAATGCCGGTAAATACAATGGGCAGAAGCCGGTATTCACCATTTGGTAAAACCGGGGAGATATGCCGGATCTCAGCAAAAGAACATCCGTCAAAAGGAAGCAGGGAAAGGGATTTTCCCTGGTCCTGATGCTCATGATCAGCCTGCTAATTTTATCGGGGAATCACCGGGTTAAGGCCGTTCAACCGCCCGAAATGCTCAGGGGAAAAATCATCAGCCTGAAGGACAGCACCGCCATTCCCAATGTGCATGTCATCAACCAAAGCAATTCCAGGGCCGGGGTTTCAGGCAGGGATGGGCAATTCCTGATTCCGGCTCATGCTGGCGACAGCATCCGCTTCCAGGCCATTGGCTTTGAAACGAAGGTGATTGAAGCTGGCCAGGATTTGCTGGACAAGGAAGAAGACTGGGTGGTAGGGCTTGAAGAAAAGATCTACGAGCTGCCGGTGGTGGAGGTTTTTCCGTACCAGACCTTCAGCGAATTTAAGTATGCCTTTCTGAACTTTAAGGACCCTGGGCCCGAATTTGAGCTGGAGCTCCCGGAGGTAAGCCTGGATGCGATCCCCGGCAATCGTCCGCCCGGCTTCGGGGTGGCCATCCCGGGCCCCATCACCTTTTTGTACGACCGCTTCAGCCGCCGGGGCAAAGCACAACGCAACTACCTGGAGGTTATGAGGCAGGAAGAACTGGCCAGCCGTGCTGCGCGTGTGGTCAACCCCCAGGTGATCGAACGCCTGACCAGCCTGAAGGAACGCGAAGACATCAACGCTTTCCTGATTTATTGCGGCATCACCGACGAATATGTGGTCAGCACCCGCGAAGCCGAGGTGTATGCCCGCATCATTGGCTGCTATGAAACTTATGCTGAAACAATAGAAAAAAGGTAATCTGGAAAAATTATTGCAAATTACAGCATTTTCTTCAATTGATTCCGCAATTTACGTTACGTAGATTACGGAATTTGCCTTTCCCCTGTAAAACAAAATATCGGGTAAGGAGGAAAAATTTACGGCACTGTATCCTTCTGGTCAGCCCCGTGCACCATACCCTTTGCCCCATGCACCATGCTTTAAGCCCCTTTTCCTTTTTTCATTTTTCAAAATTCCTTTTTCATTGATTACCTTTGCACCCTGAACGAAATATCTGATAAAATGCTAAGAACAAATACCTGCGGCGAACTTCGCCTGGAAGACGTTGGAAAAGAAGTGGTCCT
>JAZBOS010000061.1 GCA_036351255.1 Bacteroides sp. | reverse complement strand
GGTCGCAGAAACTCATTACGAAAAATGAAAACAGCACCGGGGTTATTGCAATGAAGGACAGTTTCCGGGTATTCATACTTTTGCTTGTTAAAGGTTTTTACTTATTAATCTGGAATACAATGTATTGTCGCACAAACTTGCACTCCCGATCAGGGAGGCATCCTCCTGCTGATGCGAAACAAAAACGCTGACATTCAGCGAATCCTTCTCAAATTCCAGTTTCAGTTCATTCAGGAAAAGGGAATGAGCAGCCGGGATGTTGCCTCCCATCACAAGTCCTTCGGCTCTGAAATTCCTGAGCCAGGGTGCAAGAAAAGCGCCAAGGTTTTTACCAAAGGTTTTAAAGATATCTGCAGCCACCACATCCGTTTTGGCCAGTTCAAACAGCTCCTTAACACCTGTGAGCTTTTTCCCTTCCAGTTCAAGATATTCCTTCTGAAACCAGCGCGTAGAGAAATAGTCGTCAGCCATGCTTTCCCCGTAAGGGATGTGATAAAGAAAGCCATCGGCCGGCACCCCATCCTGACCCGCCACCGGCAAATGCTTGTCAATGAATGTAGTTCCGAAACCCGTGCCCAGGGTGATGGCCAGCAACCTTTCATGTTGAATGGCCGGCGCCCTGAAAGACTCGCCAATGGCGAAACACGCAGCATCATTGAGAAACCTGACCGGAAGGTCATCTGCCAGTGCCAATCTCTTCCTGATCTCTTCACCAATATTCACCCCGTAGAGGTCTTCAAATTTATGCACCCCTTTAATGAGCGAAATCCCGTTGGGATAATCAAAAGGGCCAGGCATGGCAAACCCTATCCCTGCAATTCCTTTCTCACCCGCTTCTTCAATGGCCTGACCAATGGCTTCAGCCCAGCTATCCAGTATCTTATCTCCTGCATCCTGACTGTTTACCGTTCTGCGAAATCTTTTTGTGCTTGCAAAAGCTTTCTCCACGATATCATACAAGGCACAGCTTATATGGCTCCCGCCAATATCAACCCCAACAACAATGGTGCTCATGTTCTCTTTTGAATTTCAATGGTATAAGTAAACTTGTCGGCCTGGTAATAGCCAATATTATATTCCACGGGCCTGCCGCCGGGGTCGGAAACAAAGCGTTCACGTATGAGTACCGGATCGCTTTTGGATATATTGAGAAGGGCGGCTATATTGGGTTTCACCTTACGCGCGGTTATCTCTTCACGCGAGAGCGAAACAAGAATGTTGTACCTTTTCTCAAGGATATCATAAAGCGGTTGGCTGAAATCTTCATCGACCGTAATGCCGGTGCGGGGATGGAAATAGCTCTCAAAATATACGAACGGACCGACTTTATCCCCCCGGAGCCTGATGAGTTTTACCACTTCCGATTGGTCGGGCAGGTCGAAAAAACGTGCGATCTTTTCATTGATGAAGACTTTGTTCGACGCAATCTGGTAATTAATAAAGGCAATCCCCTTTTCGTTCATCTCCTGTGTAAACGAATGCCAGTTACTCAACTGGGTGGTAACGGTTTTTTGTACTGCCTTGGTGCCTTTGCCCTTACGCCGGATGATAAGCCCTTCGTATTCCAGCTTATTGGTGGCCTGCCTTACAGTATTACGACTGATGCCAAGCTTTTTGGCCAGTTCGGCCTCAGGCGGCAGGTAACCGCCGTCACAATAGGGTGGTTTCTCAATGAGCTTGCGAAGCAGTTCTTCCACCTGCGCATGGATGGGTACTATACTTGAATGATCAATTTTCAGAATCATAATTGTTCAAATGTTCAAACATTTACAAAAATATATTTTTATCAATACCGCTGCTGATATACGATAATAATTTTTAAAAAAATTTACCCTTTACTTCATTATTTTCAACTGCTGAAAAGGAAAAGGGGTTCCTGAATATTCCAAAAAAAAGGAGATATATTTTGGTTAAAAGGATATTTTTTTGTAATTTACGATAATTCATTTTTCATTTATTCATTTAAATACTTTAACCCCATGAGTGTATTAAAAGTAATAGAAATCCTTGCCTCATCGGAAAAGGGCTGGGAAGATGCAGCACGCAAAGCCGTAAAAGAGGCTTCCAAAACTGTTAAAGAGATCCGCTCGGTTTACATCAAAGATCATAGCGCCGTGGTTAAAGGCAGCGAGATTTATGAGTTCAGGGTAAATGCCAAAATTACCTTCGAAGTCAAAGACTGATTCACTAAAAATTAAAATCGAAATGGGACTTATTTCATTCATCAAGAATGCAGGGGCAAAGGTTTTCGGCAAAGGCAAAGAAGAGAAGGAAGAAGACAGGATTGCCCTGATCAAATCACACATCGAGCGCTATGGGTTCCTGGTGGATGACCTGAAAGTGAGCGTGGCAGGTGAGAAGATTACGATTGCCGGCAAAGTCGACACCCAGGCCATCAAAAACAAGATCGTAGTGGCTGCCGGAAATATTGAAGGCATTTCTGAGGTCGATGACCAATTGGAAATCAAAGAGGCTGAAGTGAAAGAGCCGGAAGGCAGGTATTATACCGTAAAGAAGGGTGACTTTTTGTCAAAAATCGCCAGGGAAATGTATGGCGATGCTAACAAATACCCCATCATCTTCGAGGCAAACAAACCCATGCTGAAAGACCCCGACCTGATCTATCCCGGACAGGTGCTGGTCATCCCTCCCCTATAGGCCAGGTTATGCCTATTGAAAAGGCTGCGCTGATAAAGGGCAGCCTTTTTTAATGAAAAATGAAAAAGAGGATTCCGCGGATTGTTGCGGATTCCACGGAAAAGAGCATGGGGCATAGGGCATGGAGCATGGGGCGTGGGGCATGGGGTTCAGCGTCTAGCCTCCATGTTTCCTTTAAAGAACGCTCCTATTTATGACAGAGAAATTATCAATATTATCAAAATTATCAAAATTGTCACTTCCTCTTTTTGAGGATATCTCCCCTGGGCGATATTAAAAAATCTTCTAAATTTGATAGCTTTGCTGAACCAGGCCAGGTTATGGTGAAATGATGTTCTTTGTTTTGGCAGGGGTTTGGATAATTTCAAATTATCCTGTGTTCCGAGCGGCATTACAAATTCCGCTCAGCCGGGATGCTGAACCCCTATTGAAAAACAGATGGAACTGAAATAAAATAAATCTTTATTGCCATGGTGGTATCCATTTTTCTTCTAGGAGTTGGAATTCTTTTTTTAATATTATCTTTCAATTCATACCAAAAATTCAAGAAAAACAAGAACACTTTTCTTGACTATGCACCAGGGCAACCCCCGCATTTTTTCTTTTTTATTTTCGGTATTCTTTTCATTTTAATAAGTTTAATAAAATTGCTTCACAACAATAGTTAAGGTATAACGGAGATTAAAATTTTTCCAATTTTCCAGCTGAATAATGGCATAAATAGGTCAAGAAGGGTTTCTTCAAATTAAGGCGAAATGATCTACTAAACCTACACAGCCACAGGGAAAAAAGAAATCAGAAGTGAGAAATCAGAAGTGAGAAATCAATAAGCAGTAGATCCGCGTTCAAAATAAAACCTCAAAAAATGGAACGCGGATGAAACGGATGCCGCTGGCGCGGCAACGCTGATTGCCGCGGATAAAAGAACTCCCCAAAAAAACAAATACTTAAAAAAATCCGCGTTCATCCGCGCTGAACGAAGTTCATCCGTGGCATCCGCGTTCAAAAAGAGAAGTGAGAGATGAGAGATGAGAAATGAGAAATGAGAAATGAGTGAATGATGTTTAGCTTAAAGCTAAAAGCCAATAGCCAATAGCCAAAAGCTAATCTCAACCTTGAACCTTGAACCCCTAACCCCTAACCTTCCCCCATTTCCTCAAAATAACCCTTGGCAGCATCATAAGCCATGACCTGCCCTGACTGGATGGTATAATACCAGCCGTGGAGTTTCAGAGTGCCTTGCTTAAACCGCTCACGGATAAAGGGATAGGTCAGCAGGTTTTTGAGTTGCTGCACCACATTTTCCTGTTCAGTAAGCCATTCGCGGGCTGCAGGATCTTTCGCTTCCGGATTCTGCGCTACGTGCTGGCGCACCACCTGCGCCTGTTCAAGCCAGCGGCGGGTGTGCGGCATATTTGCAAAAGCCTTCTCGGGCAGGTAAAGGGCAGCACAACCCCCGCAGTTGCTGTGGCCACACACAACAATATGTTCTACGTTCAGGGCCTGCACCGCATATTCAATAGCGGAAGTAGTGGCCAGGTATTCGCCCGACTCCCGGTATTGCGGAACGATGTTGGCCACATTGCGGATGATAAACAACTCACCGGGCAGCGAACGCGTGATCAGGTTGGGGTCAACCCTCGAATCCGAGCATCCGATAAACAGGGTGTGGGGCTGCTGCTTTTTTCCCAGCTTCTCAAAAAGGGCACGATACTTCTCAAAATCATGCTTGCGAAACGACACAACACCTTTCAGTATCTTATCCATGGAAATTTTGTTTTTAGAAAAACCAACAGATTAAACAATTGTTCACGGGCAGAGGCATAGGGCTTGGAGCATGGGGCATGGTCCATGGAAGAGAAATGAAAAACGAAAAATGAAAAATGAAAAATGGATTGGCAGATTGGCATTTGTGTTCATTGACTAAAAATTTGTGTGAATTTGTGGATAAAATCAAAACCCGGCAACATGACAACCCGACAACCATGACAACCCTCAAACTTTTTTCCTATTTTTGCACTCTAACCCAAAACCCCGACCCTTATGCAGCCTTTAGTCAGCATTATCATGGGCTCCACTTCCGATATGCCGGT
>JAZBOS010000060.1 GCA_036351255.1 Bacteroides sp. | reverse complement strand
GGTAAACCAGGTTCAATCAAAATCAGGGGCTTTAGCCCAAACCTTTTCCTGCTTGGGTTAAAACCCCCATAGGGTATCTAACTCTTAATCCGTAGCCTGAAGGCTACGGCTATTGATCCCCCGCACCCCCGAAGATCATAATGCAGGGCATTTATGCAGGTTTTTCTTCTGGCAGGGGCGCACAGCCGAACGCCCCTGCAGGCCCTGAAAATAAATGGGGGGTGGGTAAAAACCACGGGAATCTCTTTCCCTGTCCTTAATGAACCAGATCCTGTCCCTGCTCCCTAACGGGGTTCATACCAGGAACCAGGCGGAAGAATGGGTGAAATAATAAAGAAATCATCAAAAAAGGAAAGTGATAATATTGATAATTTTGATAATATTGATAATTTCCCTGCGATGGGTCCCGCTCAGCCCCGGAAATCAATAGGCCCGGCATTCATGCCGGGTAAACCAGGTTCAATCAAAATCAGGGGCTTTAGCCCAAACCTTTTCCTGCTTGGGTTAAAACCCTTCAGGGTGAAGATCCGGGCATTTTTCTGGTAGGGACAAGGCCTGCCCTATCCATGCGGTTTATCCAACCAAACCCGGGAATTAATAGACTCATCGTTTATGCCGGCTTTACCTTTACGCAGCTTCCGCAGCTTACGCAACTTACGCAGCTTACGCAACTTACGCAGCTTCCCCAAATTGCGCAATCCTTTCTTTTGGCAAAAGTTCATTCAATTGGCAGGTGTTTGGTTTTCCTGATCATTTTTTCAAAATATTCAAATCCTCACTTTTCTCCCTTTCCTTTATTAACCAATGTATGTGGCCCTTGTTTATCATTGTCCGAAGCATCATTCCGCTTTCAGTTCCTGCCTGGCGGCAACCAGGGGAAGGGCGTTTTTTGCTAAATATATCATATCTAGGTATTAATATATATTTATAAATGATTATAAGTAAAATATTCGTAAGGACGGGCGTCACCTTTTACCTACAACTGATCCTTTATCTGCAATGAGTCCTCCAGTCAGGCCAGATCCTGTTTCTTTTGGGTGACCATTTGTTGAAAGCCTTAAAACAATGGAGGGAACAGCTTCCTGTTGGAAAGCAGACTGTTAAAGCATTTTTTTGATCAATCCTTTAATTTATTACGTTAAGGAAGAGGTTTAAAGATCAATGCATTATGGAAGATATCCGCGATAATTCAAAAAAAAATGAAAGCTGCGGAAGTTGCGCAAGTTTGGGAAGCTGCGTAAGTTGCGTAAGTTGCGTAAGCTGCGTAAGCTGCGGAAGCTGCGGAAGCTGCGGAAGTTGCGTAAACCTTGCCAGTGCGCAACTGCGTAAACTGCGCAAACTGCGCAAACTGCGTAAAGGAGAAAGTGAGAAAGCTGGGATTCCAGTCAAAAAATAGCAGTTAAAAACCAGGATCGATAATATAAGTAACTGTCAATCAATGTAGTGTGGTCAGATTGGGGGAAAGCAAGGAGCAGCCGGTCTCTTCAACCAAAACCAAATAGTATGCTCATCCCAAAATTTTCATTTTTCATTTTTAAATTTTCATTATTCATTTAACCACGCTCGTACCATGCTCGTGTAATCCTCGTGCAAGGCTCGTATGGGGCCTTGCTGCACACGACCGGGATAGGGCGATGGTGGGAAGAAGTGAGAGATGAGAAGTGAGAGGTGAGAGGTGAGAAGTGAGAAGTGAGAAGTGAGTGGTGAGCGAATCGGCGACAATTTGATGGCTTGCTTATTGGTCGGCCCCGCTAATCAGCGGGGCGAGGGGGGGAATGGCTCGTTTCTGTTTCCCCGGGTGCTGCGCGACCCGGGGCTATTGTTGGCTGGCCCGCTTCGCGGGCATTCGTTCAACCTAATCAAGGAATCTTTCCTTCGTAAATCAAGAATCCCTGCCAGCCGGAAGGCTGGGTCTTTCTCTGATCTGAAATCAAGGACCTCCCCCCAAACCCCTCGCCTGAGGCGAGAGGAGTTCGGGGCTGCAATTCCAGAAACCTTGAACCTTAAACCTTGAACCTTAAACCTTGAACCTTAAACCTTACCTAATCACCCTGAACGTCTTATTAAACCTGATATTCCCGGGGAAGGACTTTTCCTTGTCGAGGGAGAGCCAGACGAACATAGCGCTGCCCACGATGTGGTCTTCGGGGACGAAGCCCCAGAAGCGTGAGTCGGCCGAGTTGTGGCGGTTGTCGCCCATCATCCAGTAATAGTCGAGCTTGAAGGTATAGGAGGTGGCAGGCGTGCCGTTGATGAGGATCTGGTCGCCATTGACCTCCAGGTCATTGCCTTCATACACGTCGATGATGCGCTGATAGAGGTCGATGTTGGAGGGGCTGATGGCTATGGTGGCGCCTTTTTTGGGGATGTAGATGGGGCCGAAGTTGTCTTCATTCCAGGCAAACTCGGGCTTGTGGGGGAAGATGTAGGGCTCGTAGCGTCCGGCGGGGCGGCTGAGCTTTTCGACGCTGGCCACGCTGGTGACGGTTTTTACCTGTTCTGCCGCCTCACGGGTCATCTCCAGGATATACACCCCACTGGAGATCATCCCCCAGTTAGTGATGTTCAGTCGTTCGAGCACCCTGGGGTTGATGGGCGTGCCATCGGTGACCACCTGGAAGTTATGCTGTACGCCCTCGGGGTCGGGCAGCAGGGTGCCGTTCACCAGGATGGCGCCGTCGACGATTTGCAGGCTGTCGCCGGGAATGCCCACACAGCGCTTGATGTAGTTCTCGCGCTTATCGACGGGGCGAGCTACGATGTCGTAGTTTTGCCATACCTGCTCGCGCCCCATGTTGCGCACCAGGGCATAGTAGCTTTCGTTTTGCCTTTGCAGGGCCACCGTGTCGCCATCGGGATAGTTAAACACCACCACGTCGTTGTTCTTGATGCGGCGCAGACCGGGGTAGCGGTAATAATCGAGCTTGATCCACTCCAGGTACGACTTGGTAAACTTGGTCAGGGGCAGGGTATGGTGGGCAAAGGGGAATGCGATGGGGGTGTTGGGGATCTTGGGGCCATAGGTCACCTTGTTCACGAAGAGGTAGTCGCCCACCAGCAGCGATTTCTCCATCGAGGGGGTGGGGATGGTGTAGGCCTCGATCATGAACATACGGATGAGGGTGGCGGCCACCACGGCGAAGATAATGGCATCGGCCCATTCGCGCCAGCCCGACTTTTGGATCTCGGGAAGCTTCGAGGGATGCACGTATTTCTCCCTGGGGGCGAAGCCCAGGTAAGGCAGGTAGACAAAGGGGAAGATCACCCCCAGGGCCTGTTGTCCCAGCCCGTGTTTGTTGAAGCACTTCAGCGTCTCGACCACCATGAGCAGCAAGGTGAAGACGTTGATAAAGGGTACCAGCACGAAGATAAACCACCACAGGGGCTTGTCGATGATTTTGAGCCAGTGGTAAATGTTGAGGAAGGGCACGATGGCATACCAGCCGGGCTTGCCGGCTTTTTCAAAGATCTTCCACAGGCCTGCTGCCGAGGCCAGGAAAAACAGGATGGTCAAAATCATATACATGCTCATTGCGGTAGGATTATAGGTTGAGTAAATCTTTCATTGTAAACACGCCTTTTTTTTGCCATACCCACTGGGCAGCCATCAGGGCGCCGCGGGCGAAGCCGCTGCGGTTATGGGCGGTATGCCTGATTTCTATGGTGTCTTCAGGGCCTTTCCATTCCACCTGGTGGGTGCCCGGCACCTGGTCGATGCGCAGGGCCTCGATGGGGATTTCGAAAGGGCTGTGGGCTTCATCCCTGAGTTTCCAGGTGTTGAAGCGTTGGTTATGGTCGATGATGCCGTTGGCCAGCACAATGGCCGTACCGCTGGGGGCGTCGAGCTTCTGGATGTGATGCGTCTCGCTGATGGAGGGTTGGTAATGCCCAAAGCCATTGATCAGCTCAGCAAGGCGGCTGTTGATCTCGAATAAGATGTTGACGCCCGGGCTGAAGTTGGAGGCATAAAACAGGGTCTGGTTTCTTGACAGGCAGATCATGCTCACCTCGGGCAGGCGGTCGTGCCAACCGGTGGTGCCGCATACCACCGGGATGCCGGCTTCAAAGCAGCGGTAGATGTTGTTGACGGCTGTGTCGGGCGTGGTGAACTCGATGGCCACCTGGGCTTCGCCGGGGAAGTTTCGCCAGTCGTCTTCGTTGTCGATCTTGCATATGATGCTGTGTCCGGCAGCCAGGGCGTGCTTTTCTACCTCGTGGCCCATTTTGCCGTAACCAATGATCGCTATTTTCAGGGGCTGTTCCATGCTTAGAATCGAAAAGTGAATTTCAGGGCAGGCAGGTGGCTGACAGGACCCGCCAGGGCAGGTGAAGGATCCATCCGGGGTTCTATCTTCATGCTGATGTCTTCACTTACATCGAAGTCCATCAGGTGGGCCTGTACGTTGGCATCGAGGATGTTGAGCAGGTAAAGGGCGGCGCCCAGGATGAACGAGAGTTCGAGGTTGCGCCGGTAATATTCCATGGCCCTTTTCAGGGAAGCATCGGTATAAAGGGGGTAGTTGTCAGGGGTGTTGGGGTTGCCGTCGACTTTCGCCAGGTAGGCCCTTCGCATCTCCTGGTAATTGTCGTTGTTGAAGTTCACAGCATAGGCCACGCCCCCAAAGCCGGCATAAATGATGGGTATCTTCCAGTAGGCGCGGTTGTAGGCTTGTCCGAGTCCGGGCAGGGTAGCCGAGAGCATGGCAGCGCGTCCGGGTGAGGGGATGCGCCGGCCAGAGGGCAGGGTGTCGATGGGCAGGGCTTCGGGTGAGCGCTGGGGCTGGTCGGGCAGGGGCGTCTGCGAAAAGAGGGGCAGGGCCAGCAACAGCAAGACAAAAAGGCCCCCCGCATAACGCCAGGCAAAACCACGGTCCCTAGCTGTCCCCCTGAGGGTGCACGAAGCATTGGGATGGTATGCGGGCGCGATAGACAAGGCTGGCGGGCTTTAGTGCTGGATCAGGTTCAGGATGCGTTCGAGGTCTTCATCAGAAGAGAAGTTGATGACGATAGAACCTTTGCCTCCGCTGCGGCCCTTGACCTGCACCTTCGATCCGTAAAAACCCGTTAGCTGCTTTTGCAAGGCCTGGTATTTCTCTTTTATCTCTGGAGAGAGGGGCTGTTTGGGTGCGGGTGGTTCGGGCTCGGCTTCGGTTTCGTTGAGGCTTTTTACGATCTCTTCCACGTCGCGCACCGAGAGGCCCTGGGCCAGGATGTCCTGGTAGATCTCGAGCTGGGTCTGGATGTCATCGACCGACACCAGTGCGCGGGCGTGCCCCATGGTGATAAGGTCCTGGCGCAGGCCGATCTGTATCTCGCCGGGCAGGTTGAGCAGGCGCAGGTAGTTGGCGATGGACGAACGGCTCTTGCCCAGGCGCTCGCTGAGCATCTCCTGGGTGAGGTCGTAAGTGTCGATGAGTTGCTTATAGGCCAGCGAGATCTCGATGGGGTTGAGGTTCTCGCGCTGGATGTTTTCGACGATGGCCATCTCGAGCATCGCGTTATCGGTGGCGATGATGATGTAGGCAGGGATATCGGTGAGTCCTGCCATGCGTGCGGCTTTGCAGCGGCGCTCGCCTGAGACGAGCTGAAACTTACCATCCTCGCCCCGGCGCACCGTCACCGGCTGAATGACGCCCTGTTCCTTGATGGAGGCGGCCAGGTCTTGCAGGGCCTGGTCGTCGAAGTCGGTCCGGGGCTGGTAGGGGTTGCCTTCAATGCTGTCAAGCAGGATCTTGCCAACGGTGCCTACCGGCAGCAAGTCCTTTTCGATGTCGTAAATGGGCTGGGGCTCCATTCCGGACTGGTCGAGTAATGCGCTTAATCCTTTTCCTAATGCTCGTTTTTTGGCATTCATTATTCTATGGCTATGTTTTTCTCTGATTGCGGGATCTTTGTCAATTCATTGCGTTGCAGGATCTCACGGCCCAGGTTGAGGTAGTTGATGGCGCCGCGGCTTTGCACGTCGTGCATGATGATGGTCTCACCAAAGCTGGGGGCCTCACCCAGCTTGGTGTTGCGCTGAATGATGGTGTCGAACACCAGGTCCTGGAAGTGGGTGCGCACCTCTTCGACCACCTGGTTCGACAGGCGCAGGCGGTTGTCGTACATCGTCAGCAGGATGCCTTCAATCTCGAGTTTGGTGTTGAGGCGCGACTGCACGATCTTGATGGTGTTGAGCAGCTTGCCCAGTCCCTCGAGGGCAAAGTATTCGCACTGCACCGGGATGATGACCGAGTCGGCGGCGGTGATGGCGTTGACGGTGATGAGCCCCAGGGAGGGCGAACAGTCGATGATAACAAATTCGTAATCGTCCTTCACCTTGTCAATCACCTTGCGCATCATCAACTCGCGATTGGGCAGGTTGATCATCTCGATCTCGGCACCCACCAGGTCGATATGGGCGGGGATGAGGTCGAGGTTGGGGGTGGAGGTGTTGAGCAGGATGTTGCGCGGCTCCACGTCGTCGATGATGCATTCGTAAATGCTGGTCTTGACCACCTTGGGGTCGAAGCCTACCCCTGAGGTGGCGTTGGCCTGGGGATCGGCATCGATGAGCAGGGTTTTGTGTTCGAGCACCGCCAGGCTGGCGGCCAGGTTGATGGCGGTGGTGGTTTTTCCGACACCCCCTTTTTGGTTGGCTATGGCTATTACTTTACTCATATTCCTTTCATAAAAAATGCTGGTTTCACTCAAAGGCATTGATGAAGTGAAACCAGGCAAGGAGGCATTGTATTATGGACAATACGCCGATTGATGGTTTTTTCTCTAATTAATTGATTTGCCCGGCTGGTCCGGTGCTTTGGCTGATGCCTGAAAAAAACAGGCCAAAGCCATCCGGGCCGGAGCGTTTTTTACTCCAGTGCAAATTTACAATTTTAGGATGCTTAGCGGCCTTTTTTTTGTTAAAAATTACAAAGCGCGCAAATACAGCGGGGATGCGGGTCTTATTCTTCTGCCTCTCCATCCTCCCTGCCGGGGTTTGGGGTGCCATCCTCTGAGGCTTTGCCGGCTTGACCGTTATCGGCACCTTCTCCTTCGTCGCGGTATGATCGGCTCAGGTGGGGCGCTTCGGGCTGGGCTTCTTCAATGGCGCTGAAGGCTTCGTTCAGGGCATCCCTGAACTTGTCAAAATCTTCGCGGTACAAGAAGATCTTGTGCTTCTCGTAAAAGAATTTGCCGCTTTGCTGGTCGAAACGTTTCTTGCTTTCGGTGATGGTGAGGTAGAATTCTTCGTTGCGCGTGGCTTTTACATCAAAGAAATACGTTCTTTTTCCTGCCCTTACTGCCTTGGAAAAAATATCCTCTCTTGTGTTCTGGCTGCCAAAATTGTCCATTTTCCTTCCTTTCGTTAAAAGAACATTGCGGTTGCTAAAAGTTCCTTTTCCTGCAAAAATTATGCCCGGGCATTACATTTGTCAGTTTTTTTTCATCACCCGGTGCAGGAAGAAATGTATATTAATAAAACGTTTTTTGGATAATAACGGTTCAACCAAAAAAACGATAATCATGCGGAAAAATTGCATAGTGAGGAAGAGGCGGTAATTTTTGGCAGGAGACAAGCAAATTTCCATTACTTTTGCAAAGTTTCCGGGCGGGCCTTTGCGGGTAAATTTCCCGGCAAATGACCCTGTTCCTTGTATCATTGAATACTGACCCTATGTTAAACCGAAGGCATTTGCGCGTAAAAGTGCTACAGAGCCTTTATGCTTTTTTCCAGTCGGGCAACTCCGACCTGGGCGCCGGCGAGAAAGAGCTGCTTTTTGGGATTGAAAAGATCTACGACCTTTACCTGTATCAGTTTGCCCTGCTGGCCGAATTGTTTCACCAGGAGGAGCGTCTGCTGGCCGAAAACCGCTACAAGCACCTGCCCAGCCAGGATGACCTGAACCCCAATACCCGCTTTGTCGACAACAAGGTGCTGCAAATCATTGCAGGGCACGAGTCGCTGGCGGCCAAATGCAAGAAACGCCGCATTGGCTGGGAAAACGACCAGGACCTGGTGCGTAAGTTGCTGGCCCACATCAAGCAACAGCATTATTTCCATACCTACATGAGCAAGGAGGAGGTCAGCGTGGCCGATGACCGCGACTTTGTGATCCGGATGGTAAAGAAGGACATCGTGGACTTCGAACTGCTGCATTCGTTTTATGAGGAAAAAAGTATTTACTGGATCGACGACTGGGAACTGGTGAACATGATGCTGGTGAAGACCCTCAAGGGGGTTGACCCGGAGGCGGGACTGGGACTGATGCTGATGGACCTGTTTAAGGATGACGAAGACCGGGTGTTTGCGCGCGAATTGTTTAAGCGTACCATCCTTAACCACCTTGAAATGGAAGGGATCATTTCGGCCAAGACCCAGAACTGGGACCTGGAACGTATCGCCCTGATGGATGTCATCATTATGAAGATGGCCCTGACCGAAATTTTGAAATTCAGCGAGATCCCCGTCAAGGTGAGCCTGAATGAATATATTGAGTTGTCGAAAATGTACAGCACGCCCAAGAGCAAGATGTTTGTCAATGGGGTGCTCGACAAGCTGGTGGAAGAGTTTGTGCGCGACAATAAAATCAACAAGCATGTTAAAGGCCTTTCAGACCAGGCTTAGAACCCTTTTTTATACCTTTGTTTTTACCGGTTATTTTGATATAAAAAAACTATAATGAACCATAAGATCCATTTTTTTCTGATCGTTGCCCTGATGGCCGGTTTAACCTTTTCGTGCAAGCGTGGGGAGTCCACCTCTGTAGCGCAGGCCGTTGAAACCACCAGCCCTGCGTCAGGCGAGACCAAAGCCCCTGCAGTGACTTTTGAAAAAACGGAGTACGATTTCGGAAAGATATTCTCTGGGGAAAAGGTGACCTATAGTTTCAGTTTCACAAATACGGGCGATGGTCCGCTGATCATCGTCAATACGCGCAGCGGCTGTGGCTGCACCGTGGGTGATTACCCGCGTGAGCCCATTCCCCCGGGCGGCGAGGCACGCATCAAGGTGAGTTTTAACAGCGCAGGGCGAAAGGGCTTCCAGTCGGAGAGCGTCCGCGTGGTGACCAATGCCCAGCCGCAGGAATACCTGCTGAGGATCACCGCAGAAGTATTGCAGAATTAATCCATTTTTAACCTTTAAATATCCTGAACATGAATTTTTTGAATCCTATCATTCTTATGACTCCTCCCGCAGAAGGCGGGGCTGGTGGCATTGGTGCCTTTTTACCCCTGATCCTCCTGATCGTGGTCTTTTATTTCTTCTTCATCCGTCCGCAGATGAAAAAGCAAAAGGACCTGAACAAATTCCGCGAGAACCTGAAGAAAGGCGATAAGATCATCACCATTGGCGGCATCCACGGAAAGATCATTGAGATTAACGACAAGACCTTCATCATTGAAGTGGAAGGCCAGAACCGCCTGAAGATCGAGCGGTCGGCGGTGTCGCAGAATGCAGTGTCGGAGAATCTGGCCGAGACCCGCTAATTGAACCACAGAAGGTTGCCGGGCCGGGTTTTCCGTGGATCCATTGGGTCTGCGGTCAGCGCGGTCATCAGCAACCTTTTTGTTTTTAGGAAGTGACCTGATGAAAAGCATCAAAGCATACTGGCATACCCTCCGGCAGCGGTTTCGTGAGCCGGGCAGGAAGAAAAAGACCTATGTCTTCCTGCTGTGCCTTTTATGCAGCGCCTTTTTCTGGCTTTTCATCAAGCTTTCGCGCGAGGCGCAGATGGTGTTTGAGCAGCCACTGGTGATAACGAATGTGTCCTCCGATGTGGTTGTCAGCCAGTTGAGTCACGAGCGGGTAAGCTATACCGTTCAGACCAATGGCGCCCGTCTGCTGCTTAGCCGTTATGCCAAGCCTTATGATAGTCTCCGTGTGGATGCAGGGACGCTGGGAAAGGTGACACGCAATGGTAAGCTCTGGCATTATGTTTCGCCGGGACAGTTGCGCAGCCGGCTGTCGGAACGTCTTGACGCCAGCAGTCAGCTGGTGGGTATCTGGCCCGACACGGTATTTGTCAGTCTGGCCTATGCTGCCCAGAAACGTTTACCGGTCCGCCCTGATGCGACTTATACTTTTGAGCGCCGTTTCGGGCAGTATGGCCCGGTGGCGTTGAACCCCGACAGCGTGACCGTCAGGGGCCCGCGGCAGCTCATCGACACCCTTCAGGCCATTTACACCGAGCCCCTGACGTTTGAACTCCTTGCAGAAACAGTTCAGCAGCCCGTGGCCCTTATGAACCCGGCATTCGGCCAGGGTTTGACACTGGAGGTGAACCAGGCCGAGCTGATCATACCAGTGGAAGAGTTTACCGAGACTTCGGTGGACCTCAACATCGAAGTGGTTTGCCCCCAGGAGGCAGGGCAGGGGCAAAGGAACCTGCGGCTGTTCCCCAACCGGGTGACGGTGACTTGCCTGGTGTCTCTTAAAGATTATGCCCGGTTGGAGGCCTCACAGTTCAAAGCCCACGTGGTGTGCCCCAGCGGGAATCCAGACAATACTGACAGGCTGGAGGTCATTGTTGAGACCTTCCCTGAATTTGTAAGCATTCAGAGCATCAGGCCCTCCTCGGTTGAATTCCTGATCATTGAATGACCATGTTGTTTTAACCCTTTGATCAGCATATGCTACAGGTAGGCCTGACAGGAAATATTGGCAGTGGTAAAACAACGGTGTGCAAGGTGTTTGAGAACCTTGGCGTGCCGGTGTTCTACGCTGACCTCAGGGCTCGCGTGATTATGGAACGCGAAGTCGTGGTAAACAGAGTCGTGAAGGAATTTGGAGCAGATATCCTGGATGAGGAAGGGAAACTGAACCGTAAGGCGCTTGCAGGCATTGTGTTCAACGACAGGGAAAAACTGGACCGGCTTAACGGAATCGTTCATCCCCTGGTGCGCACGGATTACCTGGAGTGGGTCAGTGAAAATAAGGATCAGCCCTATGTCATTGAGGAGGCAGCCATCCTGTTTGAATCGGGGATGGCCGCTCATTTCGATCAGGTCATCGTGGTGGCAGCCCCGCTGGAAGTGCGTATCGAAAGGGTGATGCAACGCGATGGGATCAGCCGTGAGGAAGTGTTGCGCAGGGCTGCAAACCAGTTTGCCGAAGAGGAACTGGTGGCAAGGGCCGATTACGTGATCCATAATGACAACCGTCAACTGGTGGTGCCACGGGTGCTGACCATTGACCAGAGTCTGCGCCGGATGCAACAATTTTGATTGCCACGTGTTTGAATAATAAGCCCTGTGAAAGGGCGTTTTGAATAATAACCATCTGTTGCCGGAATGATAAAGAAGCTAAAGTCTTTCCTTTTTATTGCTCTTCTTTCAGGACCTGTGTTGGTTTTTGCCCAGCAAAGCGGCAGGGCCTATGAGTTTCTGGGTCTACCGGTTTCGGCAAGGGTCACTGCACTGGGCGGATACCCCGTGCCTGATCTGGATGCTGACCTGGGGTCGGCTTTGTTTTATCCTTCTCTCTTGCGGCCTGAGGTGAGCAATCACCTTTCACTCAATTTCGTTGATTATTTCGGCGACATCAATTACGGGACGGTCGCTTTTGCCAAGACCTTTGAAAAGCCCGGGACCTTCAGTGCCTCCTTGCAATACATCGATTACGGGGTGTTTACTGAGGCAGACGAGACGGGACAGACCTACGGGCAGTTTGGGGCCGGTGAATACAACTTCATGCTGGGCTGGGCCCGCCCGCTCAATGAGCATTTCTCCATCGGCAGCAATGTAAAACTGATTTATTCTTCGCTAGAAGAATATTACTCCTGGGGATTGGCGGCAGACGTATCGGTGACCTACCAAAACCCTGAGCGCCTTTTGGCTATGGGCCTGGTGGCGCGCAATATCGGGCGGCAAGTGATCCACTACCGGGAAAACAACAGCGAATCCCTTCCCTTTGACCTGGTGTTTGGGATCTCAAAAAAACTGGCCAATGCGCCACTGCGTTTTTCCTTTGCCGTACATAACCTGCACCGCTTTGACCTTACCTATGTTTCACCCATTCAATTGCCCGGACAGAGCTACTGGGGCGATGAAGAGCCTTCCCAAACCGCCAGTGAGCGTGTGGGTGATTTCTCTGATAAGTTGATGCGACATATGGTGGTGGGAATGGAATTTCTTCCGGGTAAAAATTTTGCGTTCCGGATCGGTTACAATTACCGTCGCCGGCAGGAGATGAAGGTGGATACCCGTCTCTCGACGGTTGGGTTTTCCTGGGGCTTTGGGGTGAAGATCTCCAGGTTTCAGTTGAACTACGGCCGCTCTAATTATCACCTGGCCGGTGCACCCAATCACATTTCTATCAGCACGAGTTTTTCCGATTTGTTCCAATCAGGAGACAGCGTTCCTTCCCAGCCCGAATGATATGCGTATTGAGATTGAAGCCCGCAGCGGGTTCTGTTTTGGAGTAAAACGTGCCATTGAGAGGGCGGAAGAGGCCTTGCACCAGGGCGAGCCATTGTTTTGCCTGGGGCAGATCGTTCACAACGAGGAAGAAGAGAAAAGGCTTCAGGGTCTGGGGATGCAGCAGCTCGAACCCGGGCATTTGAAAGCCATTCAGGGGAAGCGCGTCTTGCTGCGTGCCCATGGCGAGCCACCCGAGACTTATCATAGATTTTACGAAAAGGGGGCCAGGGTGATCGATGCCACCTGCCCTGTCGTAATCAAGTTACAGAAAAGGGTTAAAAAGGCTTTTGAAGAGATGCCCGGGGCACAGATTTTGATCTATGGAAAACAAGGACATCCGGAAGTCATTGGCCTGGAGGGGCAAACGGGTTACCGGGCCATCGTGGTGGGCGACAATGCCAAAGACCTTGAAATAGTGGACCTGAGGAAGCCTGTGGTATTATTCAGCCAAACCACCAAAAGCCTGGAAGGTTTTGGGGAGCTTATCCAAAGGATATGGCAGGGGATGCAAAGCGTGGGAGCCGATCCCGATGAATTGCTTACGGTGAACGACACCATCTGCCGGCAGGTGTCGCGCAGAGGGCCTGCAATAAAAAAGTTTGCACAAAGCCACGATGTGATTATTTTTGTGAGCGGCATCAACAGTTCCAATGGACGTTACCTTTTTGGCCTGTGCCGCGAGGTGAATCCAAAGACTTATTTGGTGGGCCATGCGAAAGACTTGCAAAAGGAATGGATTGAAGGGGCTCAAAGCGTTGGCATCAGCGGAGCCACCTCCACACCCCGCTGGCAATTGGAACAGGTGGCGGAAGCCATAAAAAATTTAACTTAGGCCACAGATGAGAAATTTGTTTTTTTTACCACTTTTGGCTTGTTTACTCCTGTTTACCGAACCGGTGAAGGCGCAGCCGTCCGGATTTCTGGAAAGGGGTGAGGCTGTTGAAAATGTCTGGGTGTTTTTCACTGACAAGGATGGCGTGGCATTTGACCCTTATGACTTTTTTCATCCCAGGGCCATTGAAAGGCGTTTAAGGCACGGTCAGGATCTTTATGACCCCCAGGATTACCCCGTCAGCAAGGATTACCTGAGCCGTGTTGGGCTGCTTGCTGACTCGACGGATGTGGTTTTACGATGGTTCAATGCAGTGAGTGTCTTTGCAAGGCCCTCACAATTGGAGCAGATCGCCGCATTGCCATTTGTGGAGCGGATTGAGCCGATGACAGTGATCGCTGTTCCGGCTAATTTTCGTGAAGATCCCTTGCTTGTTGAGCATCTGTCTTCATCGCAAAAGGAACTGATGGAAGCACAGATCACCCATATGAGCGGACAGTGGTTTTTTGAAAATGGTTTGGATGGACGAGGGATCCGCGTTGCCATTTTCGATGCAGGCTTCCCCGGGGTTGATGAGCATCCCGTTTTTCAGCATATCCGCGAGGAAGGCAGGATCGTGGCTACGCGTGACTTTGTCAGGAGACGTCAGGATGTATTTGGCAAAAACAGCCACGGCACAAGCGTCATGTCGCTCATCGGGGGGATGGCAGACAGCCTTCATCTGGGGCTGGCCACCGGGGCCGAGTTCCTGCTTGCCCGCACCGAGACCTGGACAGAATATTTCTCTGAGGAGAAGTACTGGCTTGAAGCTATGGAGTGGGCCGATCGTCTGGGTGCAGATATTATCAATTCCTCCCTGGGTTATACCTATCAACGTTATTTCCCGGAGGATATGGACGGGACCAAATCACTTGTGGCCCGTGCAGCGCAAACGGCTTTCCGGAAGGGGATCCTGATCGTCAATGCCGCGGGCAATGATGGCAGCCGTAAACAATGGGAGGTGATAGGCACGCCGGCAGATGTGACAGAAGTACTTTCGGCTGGCGCCCTCGATTATCCTTCGTTAATCCGTGCCGGCTATTCTTCCAGGGGCCCCACTGCCGACGGGAGAATGAAGCCCAATGTAGCTGCCTTAGGGACGGTGGTGGCTGCCGGGAAAACTGGTTTGAAAAGAACCAGTGGCACCTCTTTCGCCAGTCCCCTGCTGGCAGGATTTGCCGCCTGCCTCTGGCAGAAGTATCCCGACTGGACCAATCAGCAGGTGTTCGATGCCATGCAGCAAAGCGCCACCCTGTATCCCTATTTCGATTATTCGCATGGCTTTGGTACCCCGCAAGCCGATTACTTTTTCCAGGATCCCGGCAATGGTTTCAGGCCTACCTTTGACTTTGTCAGCACCCCCGGCGAATTAAAGGTGTTGATTCACATCAAAACCCTGAAAGGAGAGAATGAGCAGCCCGACCGTTACCTGTATTACCAGGTGCAGGATGCTGATCAAAAGATACTGGAATATTTTGTTGTCAAGGTTCATCAGCCGGAGGTATTGTCGCTGGACCCCGGTGATTTTGTTCCCGGACAAAAGCTTGTCGTACATTTTGAAGGTTATACAGCTATCTGGAATTTTTAATCAATCAGTGCATATGCAGTTAAGGTTTTGCTTGTTTTTTGTCATTGGCCTGCTGGTTATGGCCCCTCTTGCAGCGCAGGAGGTTGTTATTCACGAGGACTTGCAGGGCGATACCCTCGTGCCGGAATACGGGATGAACCGTAAACATTACCGCCACACCTTCGTAGGCAGTCATTTTTTCCTCGGGGAGGCGGAGGGGCCTTCCGGCAAGATCAAATACGGCGCTTCCTGGGCCCTGGAGTATGGCATCCGCTATAAGCGGCGTTTCTCGAACGTGCTATCAGGAGGGGCGGAATGGAGCATCAGACGGCTGGCCTATGCACCCAGTGATTGGGGAATGGCTGTTATTGTCGGAGAAGATGAACTGAAGCGGGAGCGCCTGATGCTGATGCAGACCGGCATTGGCCTGTACCAGCGGATCAATTACCAGAAGCGGCGCGGTGATTTCATCGGACGCTTTATCGATTTCGGGGTTTACGCCAACTGGAATTTTGTCACACGGCATGCTTATTCCTTTAAAAATGCCCAGGACGAAAAGGTGAAAGTGAAGGTTTCGCGGCTGAGCTATGTGGAGCCTTTTGAATATGGGGCGCTGGCAAGACTGGGATTTAATAACCTGGTTTTTAAAGGCACTTACCGTTTTTCTGATCACTTCAGCGAATCCTCAGGTCTGGATGAATTTCCCCGCTTCACGCTGGGCGTGGAAGTTGGGCTTCATCCAAAATAAATTTCCTGCAGCCTTATTTCTTACGGATTAAAGAGAGCCCGTCGCGGAATGGGAGAAGGATCTTTTGAACCCCCTGGCGGTCACGGATGTGTTGATTGAAGCGGATGATGCCTTGTGTTTCCGGGTCATTGGGAGCAGGTTCGTTTAAAACCTTGCCATCCCATAAGACATTGTCAGCCAGGATGAGCCCACCGGAAGGCATCCGATCGATGACCATCTCGAAATAGGTAACATAATTTTCCTTATCGGCATCAATAAAAACGAGGTCGAAGGTTTCATTGATGCGTGCGATCATGTCAAGGGCTTCGCCGATGTGCTGAATGATCTTGTGTTCAAGCCCTGCCTCGGTGAAAAAGTGCCTGGCAAAATCTTCCAGTTCGGGGTTGTGGTCGATGGTGTGGAGCAGGCCATCGGAAGTGAGTCCCTGGGCCAGGCAAATGGCAGAGTAACCGGTATAAGTGCCAACTTCAAGAACCCTTCGCGGCCTGTGGATGAGGCTGATCATCTCAAGCAGTTTTCCCTGGAGATGACCGGAGAGCATCCGTGGTTTGAGCACCTTTGCCTGGGTTTCGCGGCTGAGGCGCTGTAAAACCGGGGACTCCGGGTCGCTCATCTGACGGGCATATTTCTCTATCTTCTCTGAGATCATTGCTTAGCGGGGTTTAAAGGTGAGCATGCTCAGCCGCTCAGGATCGAAGATCTCATTGGCGGTTTCGAGCAACTCAGCCGCCGTTACGGCTTCAATTTTCCTGTTGATCTCCTCAATGGTTTCCACTTTGTCGTAGAGCAGGATGCTTTTTCCCATTGAGAGCATCTCAGCCATATTGGATTCGAATGAAATGGCCACCTGCCCGATCAATTGCTGCTTGGCCCGTTTCAGCTGGAGCAATCCAAGACTTTCATTGCGAAAGCGGTTCAGTTCCTTGCGAATCAGCGAAAGGGTCTTTTCGATATAACCTGCTTCAGTTCCAAAATAAAGGCAGAAGGTGCCGGTATCGGAATAGGGCAGGTAATGGCTTTCGATGTTATAGCAGAAGCCGTGCTTCTCGCGCACAGCCATATTAAGCCGGGAGTTGAGGCCGGGTCCTCCGAGCATATTGTTGAGGAGGATCAAGGCAGTTTTACGGGAATGGTCGGCGTGGTAGGCCGGGCTTCCCAATACACAATGGGCCTGGTGGTTGCGGCGGTTAACCACTTTTTCAACCGGCTGATAATGATTAACTGCAAGCCGCTGATTTTGTCTTTGCCCCTGGGGTGCGTGCCCAAAATATTTCTCAGTGAGACGGATAAGGTCAGCGAAGGGAATACGGCCCACCGAGCAAATCACCATTTCTTCGGTAGCATAGGTCCTCTCCATGAAACGCTGGATGTGGCTCTGGTTAAAGGTCTTCAGGTATTTAGGAATGCCGAGGATATTTCTGCCCAGGGGATGGTCGCCAAACACCAGGCCATCAAAGTCGTCGAAGATCTGTTCGGAGGGATTGTCCTTGTATGAGTTGATCTCGTCAATAATGATGTCCTTTTCCTTTTTCAGCTCCTTTTCAGGGAAGGTGCTGTTGAATAGAATATCAGAAAGCAGGTCGAACCAGCGGGGGTAAAAGTTATTCATAAAGGAGGCGTGAATACAGGTGTCCTCCTTGGTGGTGTATGCATTGAGTTCGCCCCCCACATTTTCCATGTGACTGAGGATGTGATGGGAACGCCGTTTCTGGGTTCCCTTAAAAATGACGTGCTCGATGAAGTGCGCCAGCCCTTGTTCGTTGGCTTCTTCATCGCGCGAGCCTGCATTGATGGTCAGGCCACAGTGCGCCACATAGGAATCTGTGGGTTTATGGATAATCCGGATGCCATTGGACAGCCGGTGGGAGAGATAGGTCATTTTTTCTTCAGGGGAAACTTCATGGGATAGTCGGGGTGAACATTGCCCTTCGAGATGTTAAGGAGTTTATTGCGAATCAACCTTCTTTTCAGGGGAGAGATGCGGTCTACCATCACGACACCTTCCACGTGGTCGTATTCGTGCTGAATGATGCGGGCACCAATCCCATCGTATTCCTCCTCCTGAAGTTGAAAATTTTCATCGTGGTATTTGATCCTGATATTGGAGGGGCGGTAAATGTCCTCCCTGAGGTCGGGGAAACTCAGACAGCCTTCGTTAAAAAGCCATTCTTCTCCCCATTTCTCCAGGATGACAGGATTAATGAACACTTTTTTTAAGTCCTTTAGTTTGGGGTCTTCATCATCGAAGGGGGATGCATCGACCACAAACAGGCGAAGGCTTTTGCCTACCTGCGGGGCTGCCAGTCCCACACCATTGGCCTGATACATCGTTTCAAACATGTTTTGAATGAATTCCCCTAGTTCTGGATAATCCCTGGGGATTTCCCTTGCCTTGGTCTTTAGGACGGGGTCACCGTAAGCAACAATGGGTAATATCATCTGTGTTGAATTTTGTTTGCTGTCATTTCCAGGTATGATTGCAGGATAATGGTTGCGCTGATGGTATCAACGAGGGCCTTGTTTTGCCTGGCTTTCCGGCCAAGACCAGCATCGATCATCGTTTGCAGGGCCATCTGCGAAGTGAAGCGTTCGTCCATGCGTTCGATGCGCATTTCAGGGAATTGCTTGCGCAGGTGCTTCACGAAGGGTTCGATGAAACGCGCAGCATCTGAGGCCTGACTTTTCATATCAAGCGGCTCACCCACCACCATGCATTCAACTTGTTCCCTGCTGCAGTAATCTTTCAGAAAAGAGATCAGGTCCTTCACGTGCACTGTGGTCAGCCCATTGGCGATCATCTTCATCTCATCGGTGACTGCAATGCCTGCCCTTTTCTGTCCGTAATCTATCGCTAAGATCCTACCCATCAGGTATTTTTTGCTGTGCAAAGGTACAAAAAAAGAACTTGAATTCAGCAAGGGAAGCTTAGAATGGACTGGTCGATTTTTTTGAGGGACGGGCCCATATCTATTTGTCAGACGGCATTTTCACAAAAAAATTAGCGTCTTTGTTGTTAATTCTGACAATTATTAACTTTGGTCAGCACAACATCCAACCCATCCGTTAATATGGAGAGATATTTTCCCCGTTCTTTTTTCCCTTTGATAAGGAAGGCCCTGGTGCTGATTTTGATTTTAGTATTTTCCAAAGGGTATGGACATATACCGCTTCATGTGAAGAGTTACGACAGGGAGGCTTATGGGGGAGGCAACCAGAACTGGGCCATTGATATGGATGATGCAGGAACCCTTTTTGTTGGTAATACAAACGGGCTGATAGTACTCAGGGGATCATCCTTCAGGTTGTATAAGATGCCCCTGGAAACCCCGGTAAGGTCGGTTAGGTACATCGACGGATTGATCTATACGGGCTCTTTTGAGGATTTTGGCTATTGGGAACCGGCAGGATCAGGCAGCCTTGAATACCATTCACTGGCAGGCTTACTGGGGGAGGGGAGTCTGAAGAATGAAGAGATATGGAGGATTCAGCAGCATGGTGATGCCATCTATTTCCAGAGTTTTGGAAAATTATTCCGCTTTCAGAATAACTCATTGGAAGAAATTGCCTTGCCGGGTTCCGTGCTTTTTTTGATAAAATGCGATGACCGCTTGTTCATCCAGGAAATTGATGGGGGCTTGTTTGAGTTGTCGGGGAATGAGCTGGTTTTTCTTGAAGGGAGCGGGATCTTTCAGGACACGGAGGTGAAAGCTATTATGCCATTCCGGGACAATCAGGTGATCGTGGGGACAAGTTCAAATGGACTTTTTACTTATGATGGGCACTCCTGGATTCCATATGAGACAAATGCCGATGAACAGATCAGGGAAAACAAGATAAACAATGGAGTCAGGGTAGGGGAGACGATGGTTTTCGGAACCATTATGAAAGGTTTGTACGTTTTTGATTTGGATGGGCAATTGCTTCAACATTTGCACGCAGGTAATCTGCTTCAGGATAATACGGTGCTTGCGCTAAAGAGTGGTCTGGACAATAATCTTTGGGTTGGTCTTGATAAAGGTCTTGATTATGTCAGCTTTTATTCGCCAGTGGATTTGTATGTGGGGATGGAACCTGAACTGGGTACCGTATATGCTGCCACCTTGCATAATGGAATCCTTTACCTAGGAACCAACCAGGGCATTCATTATTTAAGTCCCGGCAAGGATGGAATATTTGGCGATATACAACTTATTCCTGAGTCGCAGGGGCAGGTCTGGTTCATTGAGGAGATTGAGGGGGAATTGTATTGCGGGCTGAACAATGGAACGTTTGTGATTCGAAACCGCAGGCTGATTCCTGTCAGCCAGGTCAGCGGAGGGTACAACCTGAAGCGGATTCCTGACCCCAAGGAGGATTTTCATATTCAAAGCACGTATTATCCCCTGGTCGTTTACAGGAAGGAAGGGGGGTTGTGGCGTGACCACCACGTGTTGGAAGGGTTTGAAGGGCCTGCACGTTTTTTGGAGATCGACCACTTGGGAAACATTTGGCTGGGGCATGCACTTTCTGGGATATACCGTTTGCAACCCGACCTGGAATTGAAAACAGCCCCTCCTGCAATAAAAATTGACGCTTCTTTAGGGCTCAACAGTCCCACCAACAGGTTGTTTAAGGTCGACAACCGCATTGTGGTGCTTACTGGTGAAACCCTTTTGCAATGGGATGCCGTGAATCAAAAGCTGGTTCCCTATAACGAATTGATTCCCAACCTGCAAGGATTTGAAAAGTCGAGAATGATCGTGGAGGCAGGCCCCAATCTTTATTGGTTCTTCAGAAAAAAGGAGGCAGGATTGTTTGAAATCCGATATGGAGAGGCCGAATTGCTTTACCGGCTTCTTCCGGAATCGTATGGCCTGGAACTGGTTGAAAATTACGAAAATATAGTTGCCCTGAATGACAGCCTTCACCTCATTTGCCTTACCAATGGGTTTGCCCTTCTAAATCTAGAGCAATTCAACGGTGTATCTGGCGAAGGACTATCGCCCGAGATTAGAAATCTTTTCTGCTGGAAGCATCCGGGCCGAGTAATGCAATTTTCTTTACCGCTGAAAAGTGGGTTGAAGCTGAAGCGAGGCTATGATAACCTCAGGCTGGAGTTCTTTGTCCCCGGACCGTTAGGGCATCAAACAAGTTTTCAGTACCGGCTTTCGGGCATTGACCAGGATTGGAGTGAATGGACACAGACTTCTGAGGTGACCTATCAGCGTTTGCCTGCCGGCAGTTATACGTTTCAGCTCAGGGCTCTGGGGAATAAAGGGTTGATGACCGAAACCAGTGAGTTGAGTTTCCGGGTTCGCTCACCCTGGTATTTATCTTTTTTTGCCATTGCCCTATTTGTGCTTACCTTGCTGTTTCTGTTCTGGCTTATCCGATTGCGTTACCTTCGCCAATTCTACAAAAAACGTGAGGAAGCCATGAAGGAGGAGCAAAGGCAGATCCTGAGGGGGAAAGAGCACGCTGAAGGTGAGATCATCAGACTCTCGAACGAAAAGTTGCAATCGGAGGTCTCTCTAAAGAATACGCAGTTGGCCAATAATACCATGTCCATCATCAGAAAGAATGAATTGTTGATGGAAATCCAGGAGGAACTGAATCGTCTCAGGGAGGAACTGGGCAGCCGGTTTCCGAAGAAATATTACTCCCGGATCAATAAACTGATTGAGAACAATGTGAAAAGCGATCATGACTGGGAAATGTTTGAAAAACTTTTTGACCAGGCGCACGAAAACTTTTTTCAGCGGCTGAAATCAGCCTTTCCTGAGTTGACCCCCAGTGACCTGAGGCTTTGTGCCTACCTTCGCCTAAACCTTTCTTCAAAAGAAATCGCTCCCCTACTAAGTATCTCCGTGCGGGGGGTTGAAGAGCGGCGTTACCGCCTGAGGAAACGCCTTGGCCTTACTCCTGAACAGAACCTGACGGAATTTATTCTGGCCTTCTAAGAATGGGGGCAAATGTTTTTGTGAAGAATAGTTCGTCTTTTCTAGGGAAAAATTTCCTGTTTACATAAAATTTTCGTACCTTTTAGGGTTCATTAAGGCCCTGACAAATAAATAATTGCTGTAAGTCAGCTTTTTTTGCGTGGGTAATGTTGAGGTAGCTTTTTGACTCACATATGGGGTGAAGTAGTCATGTTGTTGTGCTTTTCTTGCAAAAGCACCATGCTGGTAATAACTTGCAGACAATTCGGCATATCCGTATGCTGGTTCTTCCTTATGGTTAATGAATTTTTTGTTTGGTTCAAAAACATAAATATCCACAATTTAACCATTTGCCTATGAAATATCGAATTGGTATCAGACAATGTTTCAGGCTTCTGTTGGTTTTTGCTGCTATGTTTTTACTGAGTTTTCAGGTCAACGGACAACGCATTGTGCGGGGAACGGTTACCGCATCCGACACCGGAGAGACCCTGCCTGGCGTAAATGTAGTGGTGAAAGGTACGACCCGTGGGACGACCACCGGGATCGACGGAGACTACCAGATCGAATTACAGCCAGGTGATCAGGCCCTGATTTTTTCCTTTATCGGGTTTGATGACCAGGAAATCGTGGTGGAAGACCAGCTGATTATCAATGTCACGCTGCAGGTTACCAGCACGCAACTGGAGGAGTTTGTAGTCATTGGTTATGGCACGGTAAGGAAAAGTGACCTCACGGGTGCGGTGAGTTCCCTCAAGTCGGAGGACATCGTAAAAATTACTACATTGAATCCGGAGAATGCGCTTCAGGGAAAGGTGACGGGTGTGCAGATCACCACGACTTCCGGTGCTCCGGGTGCAGGTTCTGCCGTAAGGGTCAGGGGTGTAGGTACTTTTAACAATTCAGCACCTATCTATGTAGTGGATGGAGTGATTCTGGATGACATTTCCTTCCTGAACTCGGCTGACATTGCCTCCATGGAGGTGCTCAAGGATGCCTCGGCCACCGCAATTTATGGCTCGCGGGGCGCAAACGGGGTAATCCTCATTACCACCAAAACAGGTACCATAGGTCAGGAAAAACCTCTTTTCAGCTTCACAACGGAGTGGGGCATGCAACAACTGGCAAGTAAGATCGACTTGCTTACAGGTAGAGAGTTTGCTATTATCAGCAATGAGATTCGTTCCGGAACATATAACAATGTGGACGTATTGCCGAATACCGACTGGCAAGACCTTATTTTTCAAACGGCGCCTGTTCAGAATCACCAGCTTTCGATTACAGGAGCTTCCGAAATTTCACAATATTATGTAGGTCTTGGGCTTTTTCTTCAGGATGGTATTATTCCTAAAAGTGATTATCAGCGATTTACATTGAGGCTGAATAACACGTATAATCTTTCAGAACATTTTCGTTTGGGTAATAACATCACCCTCGCACCTTATCAACAACAGAATGCGCCCAATGTGACCTACTCGGTTTACCGGGCCCAGCCTTTGCTGGAGCCCTATTATCCTGACGACAGTTTTGGGGTAGTATATAATGTAGGTAACCCTTTAGCAGATCTTGAGTATTCGAATAACTACCGCCGTGGGATTCGTGGTGTAGGAAACATTTTTGCCGAAGCCAATCCCATTGAATCCCTGACGCTGAAGTCGAGTTTTGGTGTCGATGCCTCTTTCAATAAGGCTGAGAGTTTTACCCCTGCCTATACCATTTATAACCCGGACGGAACGGCTTCGCAGCAATACAACGAATTCAGCGATATTAATAAGGGCAGCAACGATAATCTTAGCTGGCTTTGGGAAAATACAGTCAGCTATGACAAAGTCTTTACCGGCCATGCCTTGAATACAGTTGCCGGTTTCACCATGCAGCAAACCCGTTCAGAGGAAATCAGGCTTTCAGGGCAAAACCTCATCCGTGATGATGGTGATTTCTGGTACATCCTTCCGCCCTATATTCTGGATGAAGCAAACAACATCAATATGTTGCAGAGCATCTATAATGGTGTGGATCCGAACCAGTTCTACTCCATGGTCTCATTCCTGTTCCGGGCCAATTATTCCTTCGACAACCGGTATATTGCCACGGTTACTTTCCGTCGTGACGGTTCCTCCAAATTCAGCGAACAGAACCGGTATTCGAATTTCCCCTCCTTTGCGGTTGGTTGGAATATTATCAATGAAAAGTTCATGGAACCCATCATGTTGATCAGCAATTTAAAGCTTCGTGCCAGTTGGGGGATGATCGGAAATGAAAAGATTTTGTATTTCGACCGTTTTGCCAGGGTGCAATCGGATCTGCTGGCCATTTTTGGCAATCCGGATGCTTCCAATCCGGCAGCCAGCTACTTGAAGAATGGCAATCCCGACCTGAAATGGGAGACCACTACACAGACAGATATTGGCCTCGAGATAGGTTTGCTCAACAACCGGTTAACTGGTGAGTTTGACTTTTACAACCGGGTGACCGATGACATCCTGATCGAGCTTTCAACCCCTGGCCATATTGGTAACGGACAGGGTCAACGGGTGAGGTATAATGCCGCTTCGGTTCTTAACCGCGGTTTTGAATTAAATGTTCGCTGGCGTGAAAAGATCAGGGACTTCAGCTATGGAGTCGGTGTGCTCGGCACTACGATTCACAATGAGGTGCTTTCCATTGGAGGCGCCAGTGGGATTGACTCGGTGCTGATCGGCGGTTACCTCGGGAATGGCATACCGGTTACCCTTAGCAGGGTAGGCTTGCCGATTGGAGCGTTCTACGGCTATGTCACCAATGGGATCTTCCAGACAGAGGAGGAATTGAACAGCTACCCCCACTTTTCGCTGGCTGAGGTTGGTGACCTCAGGTTTATCGACATCAACAAGGATGGAAGGATTAGTGGGCTAGACCGTACTTATATTGGGTCACCCATTCCGAAATTTATATTTGGCCTCAACTTTGAGTTTGCCTATAAGGCCTTTGACCTGTCGTTTGACATTCACGGACAGACAGGGAATAAGATCTTCAATGGCAAGGATGCTGTCAGACCTGACCCCTATAACTTTGAAAGGAATGTCTGGGATCGCTGGACGGGACCGGGTACCAGCAATACAGAGCCACGGCCTTCCTTCGGGGGATACAACTACACGCCTTCTGACCGGTTTATTCAGGACGGCTCATTTGCAAGGCTGCGCAACGTGATGTTTGGCTACACCCTTCCTGAATCAGTGGCTGCAAGACTTGCCATGCAAGAGGTCAGGTTGTATCTGAAAGGAACCAATATTTTCACGCTCACCAAATTTTCGGGCTACACGCCTGAGATCGGGAGCTATGATGTCTTATCCAACGGGATCGATTACGGAATTTACCCGATCGCAGCAGTATACTCCATTGGTCTGAACATTACATTTTAAAGGGCTTAGCTATGAAAAAAACAACAATCATATTAGTGATTATAAGCTTAGGCTTATTTCAGGGTTGCGAAGATTTTCTTGAGCTGAACCCCCAGGGACAGTTAACCCAGGAATCGTTTCCTACGACGGCCGCTGATGCCATGCTTGCAACCAATGCGGTTTATTCCACTATGAGGAGCTGGCATTATCATTCAGGGGGGTATCCCATCCTGGATTTTATGTCGGATGATGCACTTAAGGGCAGTAACCCTGCTGACCAGGTGAACACGCTGGGGCCATATGATACCTTTACTTTTACCACAACGCAAGATGGGCTTGACCGTTGGTGGACAGCCCTCTATCAGGGTATCAAACGCGCCAATGTAGTAATTGAGAAAGTACCTTCCATTGAAATGGATGGAGATTTACGCAATCGTTATGTAGCCGAGGCCAGATTCCTGAGGGGCTTGTATTATTTTGACCTGGTCAGGGCCTGGGGCGGGGTGCCGCTGATCACGACGACCACCCCTGCACTTCAGGTTCCAAGAGCCAGCCAGGATGATATTTATGATCTCATTGAAGAAGACCTTCTTTTTGCCGTTCAACATCTCCCTGAGAAAAGCGGCTACGGAGAAGCAGATTTGGGCCGTGTTACTAAAGGGGCTGCCAAGGCATTGCTGGCCAAGGTGTATCTGTTCTTGCATGATTTTGTAAATGCTGAAATTTATGCCCTTGAGGTGATCGGGTCGAATGAATACGATCTTGAACCTGTTTTTGTGAATGCCAATGGTAAGGATGGTGAACATGGTATTGAATCCGTGCTCGAAATTGGGGCTATGGAAACCGAAGGAGCCGTGGGGAACCAGTACGCCAACACCCAGGGTGTCAGGGGGACTCCCAACCGTGGCTGGGGTTTTAACAGGCCCACCCTGGACCTGCGATATAATTTCGAAGAGCAGGATCCAAGGCTCAAGGGAACGATCATTGACCTTGGTGATGTGATTGATGGCATCCTTATTTTAGGCGATGGAACCACACCTGATGAAACTTTTGATGATGACGGCAACCTGATTGAAGTGGAGTGTTATAATCGTAAAGTGTGGATCCCTGGTACATCAACCAATACACAGTTTGGACATAACCGTCGCCTGATCCGTTTCTCTGATGTGTTACTGATGGCTGCCGAGGCCCTGAACGAAAACAACAAGCCTGGTCAGGCCCTGGTACATTTAAATCGCGTCAGGGAAAGGGCTCGCCAGGGCAACGAAGAGATTCTGCCCGACATTACTACCACGGATAAGGATCAGCTTCGAAACATTATCTTACAGGAAAGGCGTATGGAACTGGCTTTGGAAGGCCACCGCTTCTGGGACCTCGTGAGAACGGGGAAAGCCCAAGAAGTTTTAGGGCCTTTAGGATTTGTTCCGGGTAAACACGAATTGCTCCCAATACCCCAAACCGAAATTGATATTTCGCAAGGAACATTAACTCAAAACCCCAACTGGTAATTATTTCTCTTTTTGTTTAACCAAAATCAATTGTTATGAAACGCAAACATTTTTTGATGAGCTTCGCTCTTTTAATGGCGATTTTTTCAGTAACCTTTATCGGATGTAAGGAAGATGAACCTGAGGACCCGGCACTCGAAGCGCTGGTGGCAGGTGCCATTGACCTGAACGCTGCAACTTCGGCTACAGGAGTTCCAGTAAATCCCGTCATTGAGGCTACCTTTAATGTGGATATTGACCCTGCCACAGCCACTGCATCCAACATTACCCTTATTCAGGATTATGATGATGCAAATGTAGAACTGGATATTACGGTTTCCGGGAAGAAAATCACAGTTCAACCAGTGAGCGACCTAGGTACTGGAACCCTTCATGAACTGAAATTTGGTTCCGGCATCAAGTCAGTGGATGGTTTATTCCTGGCTGAGGTGTCCAGGACATTTACTACCGTGGGAACCTTTGCGCCTTCCGGTGTTGTTGCCCACTGGTCTTTTGAAAACAATGCCGATGATGCAACGGGTAACTATAATGCCTCTTCCAGTGGCATTGTCGACATTTCCTATGTAGATTCGCGTAATGCCGAAGCAGGCAAAGCTGCTGACTTTAACGGGACGACCAGCATTATTGAAATTCCCAATGCTGACCCGTTGGTAAATACCGCTGATTTTACCATTTCTTTCTGGGTCAGGGCAATTCCCCAGGATAAAGGACATTTTGTCATGGGCCTTGGTGCTTATTATGGTCTTCAATTTGAGATCTTTGGCGGGCTCGATGGTGCAAAATTTGCCATTCAGTATGAACTGGGAGATGGCACAACAGCTACTGAAGATATGTGGTTCCCCAGTGAAGCAACATACAATGAAAATGGAGGCTGGCAAGGATGGGATTTTGCAAAGTCCATTACTCCTGCAGAATATGTGGCTATGGTTAGTGAAACCTGGTTGCATGTTACCTATACCTACGATAGTGCCGAAAGGAAAGGGACACTTTATTATAACAGTGAAAAAATGAAGAGTTTCGATTTCGATTTGTGGCCTGATGGCGATCCCAAACAAACTGTTGTGGGGTTGAAATATGCTGGTTTTGAACCAGATGTGGTTAAAGACCTTGCGTTTGGTTTTATTCAGTCACGTGCCGGTACGATGTGGGATAATGAACCCTGGGGCGGTTATGACTTCCCTGGAGCCAACCATTTTAAAGGGCAACTTGACGATGTAAGAATTTACCAT